>NZ_JALQCK010000051.1:0-68861 GCF_030464835.1 Paraburkholderia sp. WS6 | reverse complement strand
GCATTGCCCCGCACAGGGGCAACGCTAATAGACCACTAACAATGCAAGGAAAGGCCAACACCATAGGAACACTGACAATGCCGCCGCCAAAGGCAAAAACCCAACCTTAATCTATTGCCTTCCCAGCAGTCTCCCGCATAAACGGCAACGGCAACAACGACACAACCCCACACCCAATCAAATACCAGGCAGGCGCCAGATTACTCCCCGAAATCTGAATCAACCAGGTAGCAAAAAACTGCGCAAACCCGCCAAAAATCGAAACCCCCAAACAATAAACAATCGACATCCCGGTAGCGCGAATCTCGCGCGGAAACATCTCGGGCAACATGACGATATTGGGCACAGCCGTAAAAGCGACAAACACAGCCAGCACAGCAACGACAGACAACAAAACAGGCACCGTAGGCGAAGCATTGATAATCATGAACGCCGGATACACGGCAACAATCAGCAACACCCGCGAAATCCACAAAACACGTTTACGCCCCACCCGATCGGACAACGCCCCCGCAAACGGCGAGCAAATCACCGTCACCACCGCCGCGGTCCACGCGGCCCACAATGCCGACGACATCGGCAAATGCAAAATCCGAATCGCGTAGGTCGACAGATAAAACAGCACGATGTAATTCGCCGCCGTGCCGCCAATAGTCGTCAACACCCCCGTCGTAATCACGCGCGAATGCTCGCGGAACAGCTTGCGAACAGGCTGTGCATCCGGCGCCTGGGCCGCCGAAACCGTACCGTCTTCCACGCCCGGCAACGTTTCGTCCAGATGCCGCCGGATGTAAATGCCAATCGGCCCCATCGCCATGCCGATCACAAACGGCACACGCCAGCCCCAGCTCTCCAGCGCGGCAGTGGACAGCGCCGCCGCCAACGCAACACCCAGCAGCGAGCCGCATACGGTGTTCAACCCTTGGCTCACGAACTGCCAGCTTCCGTAGAACCCGCGCGTCTTGTCGCTGCCATATTCAAGCAGCAACGAGGTCGATGCGCCGACCTCGCCGCCCAGCGCGAAGCCCTGAATCAATCGCGCAAGGATCACCAGCAGCGGCGCGGCGACGCCAATCGCCGCGTACGTCGGCGCGAACGCGATGATCGCCGAGCCGAGCGTCATCAGCCACAGCGTGAGACTCATCGCCGCCTTGCGGCCGGCACGGTCGGCATAGGCGCCGAGCACAATGCCGCCCACCGGACGCATGATGAATCCCACGCCGAACGTGCCGGCGGCCAGCATCAGTTGCGCAAGCTGCCCTTCCACCGGGAAATACAGCTTGCCGATGATCGTCGCGAAGAAACTGTAGATCGTGAAGTCAAAAAACTCGAGGCCGTTGCCGAGCGTGATCGCAGCAATCGCTTTGGCGTGGCTCGTGCGTTTGGCCGGCGGCGTGGCCGACGCGCCAGCGAGATTCAACGCGTCGGTGCCTGCTGGTTGCGGTGTAGCGGAATAGTCCATCTGTGTCTCCATGGTGTCCTCCCTGCTGATGCGCGGCCCTGCGGTCTTGTGCGCCTGAAAGCAAAGGACGGCCTGACTGGCCCCAACACGGCCTTGATGGCCCCGCTGGTCTTCGTGACCCTCGGAGCCTTGCACGGCCTCAGTTCAATCCGATGGCACCCAGCTCAGACGAGGAACGTCTGCGCAAGCCGCACCCAATAGGCCGCGCCGGTAGCGAGGCAGTCGTCGTTGAAGTCATAGCCCGGGTTGTGGACCATGCAACCGCCCTCGCCGTCGCCATTGCCGATAATCAGGTAACTGCCCGGGCAACGCTCCAGCAGGAACGCGAAGTCTTCACTGCCGGTTAACGGTTGCATGTCGGCGATCAAACCGTCTTCGCCGAGCCAGTCGAGCGCGACCTGCCGTGCGAGACCGGTCATCTGCGCATCGTTGACGAGCACCGGATAACGTCGTTGATAGTCAACATGCGCACGCGCGCCGAACACCGCCGCCTGCCCGCAGGCGACAGCCGTGATTCGCTCCTGCAAATAGTTGCGAACCTCGGGCTTCAACGCGCGCACGGACAGGCGCATCTCCGCGGTTTCAGGAATCACGTTCGGTGCTTCACCGGCGTGAATCGCGCCGACGGTGATGATCGCCATGTCGAGCGGCGCAATGTTGCGCGACACGATCGACTGCAAGGCCAGCACGATCTGCGCGCACACCACCACGGGATCGACCGCCTTGTGCGGCACCGCGCCATGACCGCCGCGGCCAGTCACCTTGATGATCACCGTATCGGACGAAGCCATGAACGAGCCCGGCAGGAAACCGAACTTGCCCGTCGGAAAACCGGGCATGTTGTGCATCGCGAAGACCGCGTCGCACGGAAACTTGTCGAACAGGCCGTCTTCGAGCATTTTCTTCGCGCCGGCCTGACCTTCTTCAGCGGGCTGGAAAATCAGGTTCAACGTGCCGTCGAAACTCTTTTCCTGCGCCAGATGCTTGGCTGCCGCCAGCAGGATCGCCGTGTGTCCGTCATGGCCGCATGCGTGCATCTTGCCGGGGACGGTGCTCGCGTACGGCAGGCCGGTCGTCTCATGAATCGGCAGTGCGTCCATGTCGGCGCGCAGGCCGAGTTTGCGCGTGCCGCCGCCTACTTTCAGTTGCCCTACAACGCCGGTCTGACCCAGCCCGCGATGCACGGTGTAGCCCCACTCCTGCAAGCGTTCCGCGACCAGGTCGCCGGTGGCGAACTCTTCGTAAGCCAGTTCGGGCTGCGCGTGGATGCGGCGCCGCAGCGCGATCATTTCGTCTTCGAGTTCGGCGATGCCCGCCGGGATGGCCATGGTGTTCACGATGTTGTCTCCGTCGATGAAAGCGTGAACCGAGCATAACCACGCCGATTTTCCAGCGGCAGGCGTAGAATCGTTGCGCCAGCAACCAGCGGTTGCCACCCATGTACGGGTTTTCCAGATGAAACTGCATCAACTCAGCACCTTAGCGGCCATTGCGGATACCGGCAGTATCCGGGCTGCCGCCCGTTCGCTCGAACTTTCGCCGGCCGCCGTGACCAAGGCCATGCGCGAACTGGAAGCCGATCTGCACGCGCCGTTGCTGGTGCGCGGCGCGAGCGGCGTCGCGTTCACGGAGTTCGGCCGCGCGCTGGTCGTGCATGCGCGGCTGGTGCTCGGTCAGTTGCAGCGCGCAGAAGCGGAGATCGAGGCGATGCGCGGCGCAGCGGCCGGCAAACTGTCGATCGGCGTCACACCGTGGGTGGCGCTGACATTCCTGCCGCCCACGGTGCAGCGGTTCCGGCAACGCATGCCGGAGGTCCAACTGGAATTCTTCGAGGGTCTGTTGGCGGTCGTGCAACCGCGCTTGCGCGACGGCAGCCTCGATTTTTCGATTGGCCGTCCTCCGCCTGCTTCGCCGCAATCGGAGTTTCACAACGTACCGCTGTTTTCCACGCATTCGGCGGTGGTCGCGCGCCGCGATCATCCCAAGGCGGGTTGCCGCACGCTGCTCGAACTGGAAGACGCCGAATGGGTATTGAACTGGGACCCCGCCAGCCGCGAGTCGATCTCGGACAATCTGTTCCGCAAGCGCGGCATGAAGGTGCCGCACACGATCCATCTCGCGCATTCGCTCGCGGTCGTGCTCGGCTTGCTCGCGCAAACGGACATGCTCAGCATTTTTCCGTGGCCGCTCGTCGAGGTGAGCATCGCGAAGGAGAATCTGTGGGCGCTGCCCTTGCGCGAGACGGTGGATGAAACCATCGTTAGCATCACGTCACGCCGCGGCGCGCCGACGAGTCCGGCGGCCACGTGTTTTCTCGAGTGTTTGCGTGAAGTCGTCGACGAAGGCGCGCGCTCGCAAGACCCCGAGCTGCGCCGGCTGTTTCATTCGATCGAACTGCTGCTGTAGCGATGTAGTGGCGTGACGGAATCGCGTTGTCGAGCAACGTCACGGGCACGCGTCGCTTCATGGCATTCAAACAGGCGAGGTACGGTCGCCCGCTACTACCTGGGTTGCTGGCCGGATTACTGGCTGGACAAATGCTTCTGCAGATACGGCACGAAGCCGTTTTGCGTCGGACCGATCTGCTTGACGCAATCATCGTAGTCAGAGCCCATCGCGCGATCCTGGCCATACATGCCACGGCACTGCGCGTACAGCGTGATCGTTGCCCCGCTGCCCTTGGCCACGCGCGTGGCCGAAAAGACCGCATGGCCCGAGCGGTTCGGAACATCGGTCTCGATCGCTACCGCGTCCGCGCGGACGATCGACGTGGAAGAATGCGCCGCCACATAGTCCTTCGTAAGCGACCAGGCCTTGTCGCACTGCGCCTGATCTGCGCACCCGACCGCGGCGTTACGCTGCGCGCTATCGAGCAGGTTCTCTGAGCGGGTAAAGTCGCGCGCCTGCGCCTCCTGTTTTTCGGCGGACATGCAGCCGCTCAAGGCAAGCGCAGCAAGCGCAATAGCGATAGTCGTTTTCACAGGTTCAAGATCCGATGGCGAATTCCGGCAAAGATTATAGACGCCCGCAAACGGCGTTCGCAGATTGGAACAGCCATCGGAAAACGGCCGGCGCGGTGACGTCCCTCACCGCCCGGCCGTCGCCCAGCCTCAACTCGCGTAACCCACCACGCCCTTGATCTCCAGAAAATCCTCGAGACCGAACTCGCCGTACTCGCGGCCATTGCCCGACTGCTTGAAGCCGCCGAACGGCGCATCGGGGCTGTAGTCCGCGTAGTTCAGATAGATCGTGCCGGTACGCAGGCGCTTCGCCACGGCATGCGCGTGCTCGATCGAGGCGGATTGCACATAGCCCGCGAGGCCGTAGAGGCTGTCGTTGGCCATTGCGATCGCCTGGTCTTCCGTGTCGTAGCCGAGAATCGACAGCACCGGTCCGAAGATTTCTTCGCGCGCGATCGTCATCGTCGGCGTGACATTGCCGAACACCGTCGGGCGCACGAAGTAACCATCCTTCAATCCTTCAGGACGGCCCGGCCCGCCGGCCACCAGCGTAGCGCCCTCTTCAACGCCCACGCCGATCAGCCGCTGGATCTTGTCGAACTGCTGCTCGCTGATGACCGGCCCGAGATCGATGCCCTTCGCATCCGCGGGACCGACGACGAGTGCTTCAGCCGCTTCCTTCGCATACGCCAATGCCTCGGCGAGGCGTGCGCGCGGCACGAACATGCGCGTGGGCGCATCGCACGACTGGCCGCTGTTGTCGAAACACGCACGGGCGCCGCGCATCACAGCCTGTTTCAGATCGGCATCTTCGAGAATCAGGTTGGCCGATTTGCCGCCCAGTTCCTGGTGCACGCGCTTGACCGTGTCCGCCGAGGCCTTGGCGACCTGCACGCCCGCACGCGTCGAACCGGTGAACGACATCATGTCGATGTCCGGATGACGCGACATCGCCTCGCCCACCGTTGCGCCTTCGCCGTTGACGAGGTTGAACACGCCGGCCGGCACACCCGCTTCGTCGAGGATCTCGGCGAAGATGATGCCGGAGAGCGGCGCCAGTTCCGAAGGCTTGAGCACCATCGTGCAGCCGGCCGCGAGCGCGGGCACGACCTTGGTGGCGATCTGCAAGGCCGGCCAGTTCCACGGCGTAATCAGCCCGCACACGCCGACCGCTTCCTTGCGGATCAGAATGCTGCTCTTCACGTACTCGAATTCGAACGTGTCGAGCGTGCGGATCATCGTCTCCAGATGCGCAACGCCGGTCCACGCCTGCGCGTCGTTCGCATATTGCAGCGGTGCGCCCATCTCGCGGCTGATCGCATGCACCATGTCGTCATAGCGCTTGCGGTACACGTCGAGGATCGCTTGCAGCAAATCGATTCGCTGCGCGATCGTCGTCTCGCTGTAGGCAGGAAAGGCACGCTTCGCCGCGGCCACGGCGCGGTCGACATCGGCCGCGCTGCCGAGCGAAATCTGCGCGAACGCGGTAGCCGTGGACGGATCGATCACGTCGAGCGTGGCGGCACCGGCCGGGTTTTGCGGATCGACCCACTGGCCGTCGATGTAAAACTGTTTGGCGTGTTGCATGGGCTTGTCCTTTACATGAATGGTTGGGTCAGACGTTGGGCCGGCAAAGCGCCCAAGAGCGGTATCGAATGCTTTACATCGACGCCGCTCAATCTGAATGTCTTCAAATCGAAATTCATCGCTACGCAGCTTTGGCTCAGACTCCGGTTCTGCTTCGATTCCGTCATCGAATCCTTCGTCTTTGAATCAAATTAACCTGGAGAAACACATGAGCACCATCACTTTCACCCGCATCGACGCTAAAGGCCCCGGCGCTTCCGGCCTGAACCCCGCTCTGCACGATCCGGCCGACGTCATCCTCGAAGGCGCCAAGGCACCGCACGCCCTCAACGCATTCTCCGACGCAAGCAACATGCTGTCCGCCGGCGTATGGCAATGCGATGCGGGCACGCTGAAGCTGGCCGACCTGCCGATCCACGAAGTCTGCGTGCTGATCGAAGGCGAAGTCGTCATCACCAGCGACGACGGCCGCAGCGAACGCTATGCCGTCGGCGACGCCTTCATCCTGCACAAGGGCTTCTCGGGCACGTGGCATATGCCGGTGGCGACCAAGAAGTACAGCATCGTGTACTGCGGTTGATTCATACTGCATCGCAGCGTTGCTTCAACAAGAACCGCACCTCCGCACCTTAAGGTGCGGTACCCCTTAAGGTGCGGTTTTTTTATTCTGGCGGCAATCATTAAAAAAACCGCCAGGCACATCGACAACTACCACCGCCACTACATCGGGAAGCCCAGCGCCTTGATCGAATTGATCCAGAGACGCCGCCAGCCGCCGCGATCGTCGGCGCCGTCGAATGCGTTGAAGGTAATCTTCGCGGCGATCCAGCGCAACGGTTCCGGCGGAATGTACGACGGCCCTTTGCGCGAGATATCCAGCGACGTAATCAGCGTCTCCCGATTCCACAGCATGTCGAGGCCCATCTTCGCACCAAAGCGGCTGCCCGCCACGCCGAAACCCGTATAGCCCGCGACGAACACGCTCTTGCCGCCGTGATAGCGGCGCGCGAACACGGCGCCGCGCGAGCAGTAGTCGATCGGGCCGCCCCATGCATGGGTGAAGCGCACGTCGTCCAGTTGCGGGAACGTGCGGTAGAACGCTTCGGCAAGCTTGTAGTATGTACTCTCGTCACGATCCGCGGCCGGATTTGGATCACCGCCGAAGTGATAGCTCACACGGCCGCCGAAGATGATCCGGTTGTCTTTGGTAAGACGGAAATAATTGAGTTGCGTACGCGTATCGTAGATGCCCTGGCGATTGTTCCAGCCGATGCGCGCCATCTGCTCGTCGCTCAAAGGTGCGGTCGCGATGATGTGATCGCGCACCTGCATCACGCGCCGCTTGATGTCGGTCACGCCCACATCCGCCGTGCCGGTGCCAAGCAGCACGCGTGGCGTTTCTACGCTGCCCGCCTGGGTATGCACGATCATCGTCGCGCCGAGATCTTCCATGCGCGTGATCGGCGAGTGTTCGTGCAAACGCACACCGAGTTTCAGCGCGGCGGCCTTCAGTCCCCACGCGAGCTTCGCCGGATGAATCGTGCCGCTGCGATTGCGCGACCACATCGCGCCTGCGAACAGCGGTGAATCGAGTTGTTCGCGTGCGCCTTTGCTGTCGAGCAAAACGACATCATGCCCGTGGGCTACGTGCAGCTCGTAATCGCCTTTCAGATGATCGAGGTGCCCCGGATCGACGGCCACCGTCATCTCGCCATTCCATTCGACGTCCGCTTCAATGCCGTAACGCGTCAACGACTCCTTGAAACCGTCGAGGTTCTCCTGCCCCAGCTTTTCCAGCACGTCGAGGTCTTGCGGAAAGACCCGCGTCGCATTCGGCAGACCATGCATCACCGACGTGGAGATGATCCCGCCCGGACGACCCGATGCGCCGTAGGCCACCTTCCCCGCTTCGACCAGCACGACGTCGAGCGACGGGTCCGCTTCTTTCGCCTGAATCGCGGCCCACAAACCGGTGAACCCACCGCCGACGATCACCAGATCCGCGGAAGTCGGTCCGATCAATTCCCGTTCGACAGCCGGTGCACGCGGATTGTCCAGCCAGAACGGAAACAGCTTTACACCTTCAAACGCGCGCTTTACTGACTCGCTCATTGTGTTTGCCTACTCAACTTGAATACCATTGCATTTGCTGCGCGACTGTTGCTTCGGTGCGGCCTTGGTGGCGCTTCGACGCAGCTTCTAATGCCACCTCGATTGCCCTCGGCGAAGTCTTCACTGCGCCTTGCACTGAGCGCCTCGAACCGCACGATTCAACCCGCGTCCTGCGTGTCCAGCACTTCTTCGCGTTCACGTCGTACGGCGCGCTGCTGCGCCTGCGTTTTCATTTGTGTCTTCATTTGCGCGCCGCCAGCCTTAAGCCTGGTCGCCGGCACCACCGGGTGCACGGTCGCGTTGCGCTGCGGACCGCTACGCAACCAACGTCGGCCAAGCGGTCCATACACGCCATCCGGTTCAGGAAAACACTGCAGCAATGCGATATACAGCGCACAGGCCAGCGTCAGCGAAACAGGCATGCTGATGTCGAGACCACCGGCGAGCTGCCCAAGAGGACCGACGAACTGATCCGGCAGATTGACGAAGCACAGGCCGACCACCGCGCTCGGAATCCACGCGCCCATCGCTCGCCAGTTCCAGCCGTGCGTGAACCAGTAGTGCCCGCCACGGCCGCCGCGATTGAACACCTGCAGATCGTCGGACAGATAGAAACCGCGCCGCGTCACGAAGCCGATGATCATGATCACCATCCACGGGCAACTGCAGACGTTGATCAGCACCGAGAACGTCGATACGCTTTCGACCAGATTGAACGCGAAGCGGCCGAGAAAGATAAAGCCGATGGCGAGGCTGCCGATCAGCAACGTGGCGCGCACGCGGTTCAGAAACTTGGGAAACATGCTCGACATATCGAGCCCGGTGCCGTACAGCGCGGTGGTACCCGTCGACATCCCGCCGATGATCGCAATCAGGCACACCGGCAGAAAGAACCAGTTCGGCGAGATCGCCAGCAGACCGCCCACGTAGTTATTCGAGGCGATGAAATCCGGCGCCTTGCTGGCGATGATCGTCGCGGTAGCGAGACCGAAGAAGAACGGCACGAAGGTGGCCAGTTGCGCGAGCATCACCGCGAGGATCGTGCGCTTCTTCGGTGTGTTCTGCGGAATATAGCGGGCCCAGTCGCCGAGCGTGCAGGCGAACGACACCGGATTGCTCATCGCAACCAGCACAGCACTCACGAACGCCGGCCAGAAACCCACCGAGCCGAGCGCCACCTTGCCGGCGTACGCACTATTGAACGGCCCGGCGAACGCCACAATGCCGACCACGAAAAGCAGACTCGCGGCCCACACGGCGATCTTGTTGACCCAAAGCATGAAGCGGAAGCCGTAGACGCAGACGGTCAGCACCAGCACCGCAAAGAGACCGTACGCGAAGCTCAACGTCATCCAGTTGACCGGCAGGCCGAGCAGATGATTCGCGCCGCCCACGAGCGCATCGCCCGAGCTCCACACCGCCAGCGAGAAGAACGCGACGGCGGTCAACACCGCCAGAAAGGAGCCGACGATCCGGCCATGAATGCCGAAATGCGCACCCGACGAAACCGGATCGCTCGTGCCGTTGCGCGGACCGAACAGCCCCATCGGCGCAAGAATGCACGAACCGATCACCACGCCAAGCACGATCGAATAAACACCCGCCTTGAACGACAGACCGAGCAGCACCGGAAAACTGCCGAGCACCGCGGTGGAAAAGGTATTGCAACCGCCGAACAGCAAGCGGAACAGATCGATCGGCCGCGCATAACGCGAGCGATCCGGAATGCGTTCAAAACCGAATGTTTCGACTTGGGTGATGCTGTTGCTGCTCATTGTCTCCAACTCCTGTAACGGCCAGGTCAATCACAATGGCTCGCCACGAGGATGCGGCGTCCACTTTTCTCAGATGTCTGGACGCCACTGTAAAGACAATCCGTGCGGGCAAAAATATCGCCCGCCCAACCTTTACTTCGATCGCGGGCGATGTAACCTGAAATGCCCGTCCTATAAGGCTCTGCGGATGCATCCAAAGGCCGCTCTGGGACCTCCTTCAGCCCTTGTGAAACGCAAACGTCGAAGCGAATAGCGAGAATCCTCGCCTCAAATCGGGCTTGCCTCACGCGCCTGACGGCGCCGCTTCGCCGCGGCAACAGTCGGCAGCGGGATCGGCACCGCGCCGGACATGCCGTGCTCGATCAGAAAGTCGCGGAACAGGCCGGCGACATGCGGCAGGCGTTTATCGGACACATGCATCACGTACCAATCGCGCTCGATTGGATTCGCGGGCAAGGGCAACAACGCCAGCAAGCCCGCCTGAAATTCCAGCGAGCACGCATGCAGCGACAGAAACGCGATACCCAAGCCCGCCTCGACCAGTTGCTTGATCGCTTCGTTGCTCGAGAGTTCGGAGCCGATATGCAGCTTGTGGCCGGCGAGCCGAAACAGATTCTCGACGGTCGAGCGCGTGCCCGAGCCCCGCTCCCGCACGAACAGATTCGCGGATTGCAGATCGTCCAGCGACAGGCGCTTCTTCTTCATCAACGCATGGGCGGGCGAGGCGACGAACGCCATCGGATGCTTGGCGAACGCCGTGGCCACCGTGCGCAATTCGCGTGGTGCGCTGCCCATCACCGCGAGATCGATCTCGTGCGTGGCCAGCATGCGGATGATGTCGGCGCGATTGCCGACCTTGAATTGCACCTTCACTTGTGGGCGCGATTCCGTGAAGCGCACCAGAAAAGGCGGGATCAGATATTCGGCGGTCGTGATCGCGCCAATGCGCAGCGTGCCGCCCTGCTCGCCATGCAGGGCGGCGAGGTCATCTGCTGCGCCGTTCCATAGATCGAGGATTTCCAGCGCATAGCGCGCTAGGATTTCGCCCGCCGCGGTCAACTGCACGCCACGGCCCACCCGCTGCAACAGCGGCGCGCCCGCGGCCTCCTCGAGCAGGCGCACCTGAAGCGACACCGCCGGCTGCGTGAGCTTCAATTCTTCGGCCGCGCGTGACACGCTGCCTAGCTTCGCGACCGTATGCAAGGCTTTCAATTGACGAAACGTGGCGGCTTTTAACATAAGTGAAAACCTATATATTGTTCAGAAACATTAAATTGTGCTGCGGTTTCAGCCGATTCTATACTGGCCCTGACAGATGAGGCCGGTGAATACCCGGTATAGCCCCGGAACGCCTTCACCGGCTCAGCACGGACAACTTCAGGAGGATAGGATCATGGCCGCAATCGATCAGCAGGGAACCTCTACCGCGCAACGCAGAGAGCAAGGGCAGCAAGCGGCGGCGCATCGCGTCGTGATCGTCGGCGGTGGGGTCGGCGGCCTTGGGCTCGCCACGCGACTGTCCGAAACGCTCGGACGCGCCGGTCTCGCCCAGATCGTGCTGGTGGATCGCTGGCCGACGCATTTCTGGAAGCCCTTGCTGCATGAAGCCGCGTCGGGCCAGCTCGATCCGGCCACGCATCAATTGCAATACGCAGTGCAGGCACAACGGCATGGCTTCGAATTCGAACAGGGCGAGCTCGCCGCGCTCGATCGTACGAACCGGCACATCACACTGAATGCGCTCCACGACGCCGACGGCCGCGAAATCCTGCCGTCACGGCAGCTTGCATTCGATACGCTGGTGCTGGCCATGGGCAGCGTCACGCAATATTTCGGCGTGCCCGGCGCGGCCGAACATGCGTTACCGCTCGAATCGGTCGCGCATGCGGAAGCGTTTCGCCGCAAGCTGCTCGACGCCTGTCTGCGTGCCAACCATGCGCGACGCGCACGGACCGCGCAGGCGGACACGCCGGTGTCGATCAACATCATCGGTGCTGGAGCGACGGGCGTCGAACTCGCTGCTGCGTTGCGCGACACGGTGCGCCTGCTGAACCGCTATAGCCCGTTTTCTCTCGACCCCGTGCGCGACTTCCGCATCCGTCTGATCGAAAGCAGCGAGCGCGTGCTGCCCGCCCTGTCCGAAACGATCTCGGCGCGTGCGCAAAAGATGCTCGGCAGTCTGGGTGTCGACGTATTGAACGCCACGCGCGTCACCGAAGTGCGCGCCGACGCCGTGCTGACGAATGAAGGCACACCGCTCGCCAGCGACATCGCGATCTGGACGGCCGGCATCGCGGGGCCGCCGGTGTTGCGCACGCTGGACGGCATCGCGGTGAATCGCAACGCACAGGTGCAGGTGAGCCGCACGCTGCAATGCACGAACGACGCGAACATATTCGGACTGGGCGACTGCGCGGCCTGCCCTTCTTCTGAAAACGCGGACGCGTTTCTGGCGCCGCGCGCGCAAGTCGCGCATCAGCAGGCGCTGTTTCTGGCGCGCGCGCTGAAGTGCAGAATCGGGGGCGAGCCCTTGCCGGAGTTCGTCTATCGCGACGCCGGCACGTTGGTCGGCTTCGGCCGCGAAGGCACGATCGGCAGTCTGAGCAACAGCTTGCTGACGCAGCCGGTGTTCGTCGACGGCTGGCTGGCGACCGCCGTCTACAAGCTCATCTATCGCCGCCACGTGATGACATTGACCGGCTTCGCACGCATGGCGCTCGATTCGGCGAGCCACTGGTTGCGTCGACGCGTGCATCCGGTGATCCGGCTCCATTGAAATTGGCAAGCGCGGGCGGCGTCTTTCAGATTCCCAGATTCAGAAAACACCGCCCGCGCAACGCTCAATCGAGAAACTCCGTCGCCCGCTTGCGCAGCACCGCGCCGAAATCGTCGAGCCAGCCGATCGACAGGCGCCAGCTCTGCCAGTACAGATCCACATCGATATGCTTGCCGGGCGCCACCTCGACCAACTCGCCGCTGGCAAGATGCGGCGCGATCATCCGTTCGGGACACATGCCCCAGCCCATTCCCGTCACGCAGGCGCGCAAAAAACCGGCGACGTGCGGAATCCAGTGCAAGGGCGGATCCAAATCGGCCCGCGTGATGCGGCGCATGAAGCGCTTCTGCAACTGATCCTTCGGGTTGAAATCGACGCACGGCGCGCGCCGTAACGACTCGCGCGCGACGCCGTCGGCAAAATGACGCTCGCGAAACGCCGGCGTGCAGACCGCCAGATAGCGCATCCGCCCGAGCCGGGTCGAGCGGCAGCCCTGCACCGGCTCGGCCTGCGTGGTGACCGCGCCTTGCACGCTGCCGTCGCGAATCCTCTGCGCGGTGTGGTCCTGGTCGTCGATCACCAGATCAAGCAGCATCTCCCGTTCCACGCAGAACTGCGCCACTGCGTCGATGAACCAGGTGCCCACGCTGTCGTCGTTGACGGCCACGCGCAGCGCCGGCCACGGTTCGACCAAGGCGCCGGGCAGTGCCGGCAACCGGCCGGTCAGCTCCGCTTCCAGCAACAGCACGCGTTCGGTATGGCGGCACAGCAGCGCCCCCGAGGTGGTCGCGACGCACGGCTGGCCGCGCTTCACGAGCACGCTCCCCACCCGCTCCTCCAGCAGCTTGACCCGCTGGGAGACCGCTGAGGGCGTCACGTTCAGTTCGCTGGCCGCACGGTCGAACGAGCCGTGCCGCACCACGGCGGCCAGCGCGTCGAGCAATGCATAGTCGAGCATTAGCGTTCCTTAATCGGCATTAAGTAAATTAGCTTCTCTTATGAGCAGCAAAACCGCAGACTAGTCTCGTTCGCTTTCCCCGTCTACTGGATCGATTATGAATTGGCTGTCTTTTTCCCACGGTGCCGCCCTGTGCGCGTCGCTGATCGTGACGATCGGCGCCCAGAATGCCTTTGTGCTGCGTCAGGGCATCATGCGCTCGCACGTCGGCAAGATCGTCGCACTGTGCGCGCTGTCCGATTGCATCCTGATCGGCGCGGGCGTCGGTGGCGCGTCGGTCCTGGTGGAACGCTATCCGGTGTTCGTCCACGCGATGCTGTATATCGGGCTTGCCTATCTGGCGTGGTTCGGCATCAACGCGCTGCGCCGTGCGGTACGTCCGGGACATGCTGTGCTGGACGCCAATGCGGGCGGCGCCGCACCGGGCACGAGCGCAGCAGCACCCGTGCAACGTGCAATGCCGATCATCCTGATGACGCTGGCCTTCACGTGGCTCAATCCGCACGTGTATCTCGACACCTTCCTGCTGATCGGCACGGCCGGTGCGCGCGAACCGGACGGCGCACGGGTGGCGTTCGCGCTCGGCGCGATGGCGGTGAGCGGAATCTGGTTTATTGGTCTGGGTTACGGTGCCCGCGCGTTGGCGCCGCTGTTTCGCCGCGCGACGGCGTGGCGCGTGCTGGATGGCGCGATCGGCAGCATGGTATTGCTGCTGGCGGTGACGCAGTTGCGGTGATTGCCGGCAGGCGCCCTACTTCTGCACCTGCTGCATGCCGAGCAGATCCTGCACGAGTTGCGCCGACACGTAATGCGGCCCATCGAAGAGATAGGTCCGGTAACCGCGATACGCGAGCAATTGCGGCGACAGTTCAGCAGCCGTCGCCGCGCGGAACGCGCCGCCCTGGGCGGGACGAAATGCCTCGGCGATGATCCGCACACGGTCCTTGCCGAGCCGCGCCGCCAACGCATCCGCATATTCACGCGCAGCCGCCGGGCCACGCGCATAGACACCGCAGCCATCCTGCAGAAACACGCCGACATCGCGCGGCAGCCAGCCGTCCAGCCACGCTGCCAGCGCCGCACCGCCGATATTCGAGTTGTCGTAGACACTGATCCACAGCGGCCGCGAGAGCTTCTCGAGCAAAGGCGCGAGCGCGGCGGCATCCTTCCAGGTTGGGTCGACTTCCACCGGAAAGTAATAACCGTCGATGTGAACCGCCGGCCGCACGGCCGCCAACTGCTTCGATTGTTCGATCAGTTGCGCCGCCTGCGCACGGGCTGTGGTTTCGTCGAAACGTCCGGCGAGACCGACGATCACATTGCGCGCCCATGGTTCGCCGGCAATCCGCGTCCAGTCCGGCAAGCGTCGGGCTATTTGCATAGCGGTGCCAGGCAGAAACGACGTGCCGTCCACCGCTGTCCATTGCACGAGCAGATCCGTCACGCCGAGGCGATTCCAGTCGCCGTGCGGGTCGACATGATCATCGTCGATCTGCCAGACCACGCCCTGCGCCAACGCGCCGGCGTCGCTCGCACCAGGCGCCGAGCAGCCGTACACGAGCGCTGCGCACGCGCTCGCCGCCAGCAGCGCGCGGCGGCGCGGCGAGACCGGCTCGCCCTCCCGGGTCTGAACCTCGTGTGAACTACGCATTGTGCTGGCGCTGTGCTTTGAAATGAACGTCACGATAATCCTGAGCAAGTTGCGCGCGATCGATCTTGAAGTTGACAGATACCGGCAAGGACCGGCACGCGAGCAATTCTGACGGGATCATATACGACGGCAGGCGCGCGGCCAGCAGCGTCTTCCAGTCGTGCAACGCGTCGGGCAGCCGGCCATCGTCGTTGCCGGTTGCGACGAACGCGACGATCCGCGCGACCGAGCCGTCCGGCCGCCGCAACGGCACGGCTGCGGCACTCGCTGCAGCGGGCAGCGCGCGCAGGGCCGCGTCGATCTCCATCAATTCGATCCGGTAGCCGCCCATCTTGATCTGATCGTCGATACGTCCGTGGCAGAACAGCAGTCCGTTGCCGTCGATCGCGCCCAGATCGCCGGTGCGAAACGCCCGCTGTCCGTTGTGGGTGAACATGCGTGCCGCGTTCAGGTCTTCGCGGTTCAGATAGCCGCGCATCACATGTGCGCCGGCGATGCACAATTCGCCAGCGTCGACGAACACCTCGGCGTCGCGCTTGGCATGGCCGATCGGCAGGCGCGCGTGATGCGCGAGTACCGTATCGTCGACGACGATCCAGGTGGTCGCTACAGTCGCCTCGGTTGGTCCGTATGTGTTGATGATCCGTGCGGCCGGGAAGCGCTGGCGCAATTGGCGCGCGAGTGCGACTGGTAGCACTTCGCCGCAGAACAGGAAGGTCCTGAGCGCCGGCAAGCCGTCTTGCGAGAACTGCGGATTGAGGAGTTGCTGTTGCGCAAACGATGGTGTCGACACCCATGTGGTCATGCGGTGACGTGCGAGCGTGGCGAGAAACGCTGCGCCCTGCGTCGTCAGTGCACGCGAGGCGAGTACCACGGTGCCGCCGAGCGCGAGGGTGCCGAACACTTCGTACATCGACAGATCGAAGCTGAAGGGTGCCTGATCCAGGAACACCGGCGCGTCGCCGAGCGCGAAGTCGGCCGCCATCCAGTCGGCCAGCGCGGCGACGCTTTCGCGGCCAATCTGGACGCCTTTGGGTTCGCCGGTCGTACCGGAGGTGAACAGCACGTATGCGAGGTTTTTCTCGCGCAATACCGGCGGTGCTGATGCTGTCGAAGTCGAAGTCGAACTCACCGCCCCCTCTACCGCCTCAAATTCGACCCACGCGCCGTGCCCGTTCAAACTCACGAAGCGGCCGTCGCGCGCGTCGAAGTAAGTCTGCGCGCCGAGCGTGCTCGCGATGCGCTGCATCCGTTCATCCGGATAGATCGTATCGACAGGCACGAACGGCGCACCGAGCAGCAACGCCCCCACCATCGCCACAAAAAATTCCGCTTCCTTGTGACCGCGGATGATCACCGGCACATCCGCAGCGAAACCGTGTGCGCGCGCCTGGCTGGCCCACGCGTGGGCTTGTTCCTCCAACTCGTGCCAGCGCAATGCGCGATCGGCACCGATCACCGCCCACGTGTCCGCACGAACATCGACATCGGCAAAGCAGTTCGCGCTCAGATCGAATCGCATGGCGCGCCTAGCGATTGGCGGCGATGAATGCGCAAAGCGCATCCACGGATGCCAGGTGCTCGGCGATCTCGGTTGGCGGAATCCGCACGCCGAATTGCATCTCGACGCCCATTACGATTTCGACGGCCAGCACCGAATCGACCAGCCCCGTTTCGAGCAGCGGTTCATCACCGCGCACGAGGCGCAGCACGACGGATTCGACCAGCGCCGCCACGTCGGCGTGCAGCGTTTCGTGTTGAGTCATTGTGTACTCCTTGCGCAAACGTCGTTCCGGCAATCAGAACTGGAAATAAAGAAAACGCACTTCGCCATGCAACTGCGCGACGCAGAACACCAGCACGCCGAACATCGCGACGGTCCAGCGCAGCGAAGGCCGCCATGTCAGCGCAGCGGGCAAGCCTTCGACCGCGCGATCGAGCGCCGGCGAGAAGCGGCCCATCAGTTGATGTGAATTCGGCGTGCACCAGACGATCGCCAGCAGCGCGACGATCTGCAACGCGAGCGTCGAGCGGCCCGCGACAAGATGCAGCCATTCGCCAAGGCCCATGTTCGCCGTGCTCCAGGCGGGCCAGTCGAGCGCTTCGATACCGCGTAGACCGGCCATGCCCTGCAATAACGCGAGCGCATCGCCAACGCCATGTGCCCGGAAAAATGCAAACGCGACCAGTGCGGCCACGAAGGTCAGCAGGACCTTGCCCGCATGGCGAACGCGTGCTTTGAAGCTCAATGTGAACGCCGCGGCTGTTCCTGCTGTTCCTGTTGCCCGTGCCGTCCCCGCTGTAACTACTCCAGCTGCCGGCGCAGCCGCCGCCCGCCACGCGCGATAAGCGTGATTCACAGTGAGATACGACGCATGCAGCAAGCCGTAAATCAGATACTGCAAGCCCGCGCCGTGCCAGATGCCGGCCAGCGCCATCGTGTAGAAAGTCGGCACGGCCACCGTCGAGAGAAAGCCGCCCGTCGAGCGTTGCGCGAGGCGCCCGATCGGCAGGCCACGCAACGCACGGCTACGGTTGATCCGCATTGCCAGCGGGTAGTACAGGTAAGCCGTGAGATAGCGCGTGAGCGTCATATGCCAGCGCTGCCAGAAGTCGATGATGCTGGCCGCCTTGAACGGCGAATTGAAGTTCAACGGAAAACGCACGCCGAACATCTTCGCGAGGCCCACGGCCATATCCGAATAACCAGAGAAGTCGAAGTAAAGCTGCAACGCGTACGCGAGACAGGTGCCCCACGCGGCCAGCCACTGCAACTCGTGCGGCGCGGCGAAGCCCGCGTCGGCGAACGGTGCGATGGTGTCGGCGAACAGCAGCTTCTTCGCGAGACCGATCGTGAAGACGAACGCACCGATCGACAGATTTTCCGCGCGCAGCTTATACGTGGCCGGCTGCGCGAACTGCGTCATCATTTCCTTGTGATGCAGGATCGGCCCCGCGATCAGATGCGGAAAGAACGTCACGAACTGCACGTAGCCGAGCAGGTCGCGCTCCTTGACGATGCCCGCGTTGCAATCGAGCAGATAGCAGATCTGCGTGAAGGTGAAAAACGACACGCCGAGCGGCAGGATCATGTCCTGCATGCCGTGCGCGAGCCAGTCGGCCGGCGCGACCCCGCTTGCGTGCACGAGCGCGGTGAGCAGCGTCGCCAGATATTTGTAGCGCACCAGCAGCGCGAGGTCGGCGGTGATCGCGAGACCGAGTAACCAGCGGCGGCGAACGGACTGCGCAGGCGCCGCGACAATCGCACAGCTCATCGCGTAGTTGAACGCGATCGACCCCACCAGCAAAGCGACGAACGCCGGATTCCACCAGCCGTAGAACACGATCGACGCACCGCAGAGCCACGCCGCCGCGGCGCGTGGCATGCGCTGGCCGAGCAGGTAGTAGCCGGCCAGCGCCGGCGGCAAGAACAGCGTGAGGAAGATGAATGAATTGAATAGCATCGGGATCAGTCCTGCCTGGCTGGTGCGGGAGCGGTGCCGACCGGCATCGACAGCGCGTCTTCCGACATTTCCCAGATCACCACGCGCACACTCTTCGGCCACGTGGCACGCTCGCGCCAAACCGCCTGCATCGCGCGATCGAACTGGCCGTCGTCGAGGCTGACGTTCCACACTTCGCGGCCGAGCTGCTCGCCGAGGCGCTCGGCAAACGCGCTGCGGCGCGAAAACGAACTGCCCGCGAGCAGCACATCGGCGGCGGGACCGTCGTCGAGCAGGCCGCCTGTGCGTTGTGCCTGTAGAGTTTCAGCGGCGACGACATCAGGCGCTGGCCGCCACGCATCCGGCACGTCATTCAGATTGGAGAGCGTGAGCAAATCGCCGATGCGCGGCGCGGGTTGCGCCGTCGTGTGCGTGAATGTGGTGTCGCCGGGTTTACCGAGCAACGGCAACACCGCGGCGCCGACCACCTGTGCAGCCGCTTGCGCACCACGCGCATTCCAATGCACATCGGTACGGAAAAACGCGGGACGTGCAGCTTGCAACGCCGGCATCAATTCGACGTGCGTGACGTTGCTCGCGGTCAACGCGCGATTCCATACATTCAGACGCTGCGTCATCCGCGCGTCCTGCCGCAGCCCGCACAGCGCTTCGCTCTCCACGCGCGCTTTGTCGGGCACCGTCACCACCACCAGTTGAATCCCGGCGCTGCGTAGCGCATCCGCGTAACGATGCAAGGAGGCGATGCGCGCATCGGTCAGCGCGTCACCGCCATCGGCGCGTTCGACAGAATCATGTCCCGGCTGCACCGGCGCGCGCAGGCCGTCCGCATAGAACAGCCAGCCGGGACAGCCCTCGCGTACCTGATGCCCGAGGTCGCCGAACAACCGGTAACGCGCCGCGGCTTGCCAGCGATGCAGCGACCGCGCATACGGCACGTCGATTGCACGGTCGAGACTGCGGCCGAGGCTGCCGTCACGCCAACCATGCGCATCGAACGACGCGCCGTCGCGCGACTGCATGACAAGCGAGGCCAGCGCGCCTGCACAACCGAGGCCGAGCAACAGCGCGACCAGCCACGCGACGTGCCGATGCGCGCGAGCGAGCGGCCCCGGCGCCGCCGCAGCAGCGTGACCGTGCGCCGCACCGGTGTCGTTGCCCGCTGCGCCTGCCGCTGTGCGACCCACCGTACGCGCCGGCGTGCGTCCAACTGACTCGCTCATCAGGCGATAGCCTTGGTCAGGCGTGCGAGGAACGCATCGTCGGCCATGACCGAGGCTGCGTCCCACTGCCCGCCCGCGCTCGGCAGATTCATCATCTGCCCTTCGTTGAATTGCCAGACGATCGCTTGTGGCGGATTCACCTTGAAGGCCGGCGCTTCCACATAGTTGAGCAGCGTCTTCCACGGACCGGTGTCGCCGAAGGTCCACGTCAAACCAACCGGGCGATCGATTGCGTTCGAGAGCTTCTGCGGAAAACCGAGGTACGGCTGAACCATGCTGTTGCCGACCACCTGCACGACCGGCGGGCCACCATCGACGAGATCCGGCGACGCCACTACCGTGCGCACGATGAAGTGATCCTTGCCGACCGTTTTCTTGCGCTCCGGCGGCAGCAAGGTCGCGAGGTCGCCGTAGCGGACTTCCTCGTTCCACTTGCCAAGCCGGCTGCCCGCGCCCGCGGTGCCCTTCAGCGGACCGGCCGCCATGAGGCGTTTGGCGACACGCGCGGCGACCGCTTCGGCGGAATGGCCGCTCCAGTGGTAATCGGCGCGAATGTACTTTTCCTGCGAAGCATCGATCGCAGCGATCGCGCCGTCGCCATCGACTATCTGCAAGCCGAGCGAAGCGCCGTGCGCGCGAATCGCGGCATAGCGGCTCGCGACCCCTGCGGACATCGCGGTGCCGTCCGGCAGATTCTCCGGGCATGAACGGGCTTTTAGCGGCGCGATCACGATCACGCTATGGATGCCGCGCGCCGCAAGCTGATCCGTCGCCTGATGAATCAGATCGACGGCTTTCAGACACGCGGGCGTTGCGTGATCGGTGAGACTTTCCCAACCGGGATAGAGCCACAGATTGCGGCCCTCGATCACGCTGGTCGACGCCGCGGCAAACGCGCGGCGCGGCAGCAGCGACAGCGCGCCGCCGAGCGGGGCCGCGGCCAGGGCGAGCAGCAGGCGGCGGCGAGTGTTGTTGAGTGGCCCGGCCTGAATGGACGGTTGGAAGAGCGAACGGCAGGAGTCGGTCATGTCGTGTTCCCCGGACTGATTTGAAGCATCTCTCATGTGGCACAACATCGGCGGCGCGCGCTGAAGCGTGGCCCGCGTTGCGATCTTCTCTTGGTGTTCCCGCTACTTCTTACTGCTATTTCGTGTTGCCAATGCGTACCGCTCAATTCGCGGCCGGCGGCCACGCGAGCGCATCGCGTGCGCCGCTCAACACCGGCTTTGCGGCATCGCCGGTGACGAACAGGCTGTAGCTGTCACCGGCAGCGAGCGCAGGCAACGGCAGCACCGCGCTCGCCACCGCGCCGCACTGCCCCACCAGCTTCGCGCTGACCGGATTGATCGAGCGCGCGTCCTGCGCGCCAGCGGCCACTTGCGCGAACACCGTCGGACCGTTGCCGTCCACACCGATCTTCGCGCTGCAACCGGGCGCGAAATTGAACGCGCGCAAAGTCGCCTTCAATCCATCGACCCGCTCATAGCGGCCGGCGATCCGCGTCGCATGCCACCCCTTTGCATCATGACGTAGCGCGACGGTGACGGCGTCGCCTGCACGGGTCGTCGCATTCGCCGTCGCATTGCCCGAACCGGCGGCATCGGCCAGAGCCTTACCGTCGACCGTGACGCGTGCCGACGTGCCTTCCGTCAGCACGCTAAAGCGCGTGACCGCGCCCGGCGCGAGCGTCTGCGGCGCTTCGCTGCCGGCAAGCGCAACGCGCACCGCCTGCGACGATGCGTTCAGCACGCGCAGATACGACGCGTTGGCCGGCGGCTGCGGTCCATACAGACTCGCGACATCGTCAGCAGCCGCGTACGCCACGCCAGCCGACAGAAGCGCGGCTGAGGCCACGGCCGCTGCCATCACCGCTGCCACCTTCGATTTACCCAAGCGGTCTCTTTTCATTTGATTCGTCCGGAGTCAATACGAGTAGATCGCGCCGAAGAACACGCCGCGCGCACGTTCGTCACCCGTGATCTTCAGGCGGTACTGCACCGACAAATCGACATACGAGCGCGGTGCGTCATATTTGCCGTCGCGGAACCAGTAACGCGTCGAAACCCCCACGCCGGCACCGAGCGGAATGCTGTGGTTGACGCTCGAGTCGTAGTCCGCGCCGATCACCGCATACGGGAACACGGTCCACTTCGGGCTGTAACGGTCCATGCGGAAGGTGCGGCCCAGTTCGAGATTAGTGGTCGCGTAGACCGATCCGGCGTTCAGATAGGTGCCCGTTTCGGCGTAGACCTGCGCAGTCCACCACGACGGCACGTCCACCCGGCGCTCGGTGCCGTAGCCACCCGAATAGGCGAGCCGCGCGAGCCAGTCGGGATTGACCTGCGAGCCGATCGGAATGATCCGTTCGAAGGCGACGATCGCGTCGATCTGCGAGAACGGCTTGGCGCGCGCGCCGACGGTGGCCTGCAAGGTATCGATGCCGCTCGCGCCGCCGTTCTTCACGCCGAAACTTTCATAGCCGCGCGCGTAGAGTTCGAACATCCGGTCGCCGAGACTGCCGAACGGACGCCAGTAGGCTTCCACGCCGGCCTGCCAGTTGTTCGACGTGCCCGGCGTCGGCGACGACGCGTAGCCCGGCTGCATGCCCGCGCCGCGATAGTTGAGCGAGGCGTCGAAGCCCCAGTTGCGCGTGGCCTCGGCGTGGGCGCTGCGCATCTCGTTCAGTTGCGCCGGTGTGGCCGGCGGCGTGTCGTCCGTTGGCTTCGCGCTCGCGTCGATGGCGCGCTCGAAGTACTGCGCGGCTTCGCGATTGCGGTGCGCCTGGACCGCCGCATAGCCCGCGTCGGCGGCGGCGCTGGCCGGCATGGTGCCGGCCTTGTCGGCCATGCTGAAGCGCTGGTACGCGACCTTGTTGTTGCCGGCACGTTGCGCGATATACGCGGCCGTCATGTCGGGCATGGCGTCGAGCATGCCGGCATCGATCATCTTTTGCGCTTCGCGCGTCGCGGCAGAATCGTCGCCGACCGTGCTCAGCGCGTTGATCAGTTCCACACGATGCTGCGGATCGTCCGGGGCTGCCTTGACCGCTTCGCGTGCATAGCCGACCGCGCCGGTTTTGTCGTTCGCGGCCGCGGCGGTCGCCGTGGCGCGCGCCGCGGTGAAACCGGGATCGGCCGCGTAGACGTCGCAGCTTGCGCCGAACTGATCGACGACGCAGTCGATGATTGGGCGCCGGGCCGGATCGAATGAAGGCATCGGGGCGGCTACTGCGTTGGCTGCGTTGGCTGCGTTGGCTGCGGTCGTTGCGTTCGACGCATTCGGCCCCGCCAACGCATGCGCCAACAATTGCCGCGCCTGATAACGGCGCAGCGCGATCGGCGGATCGGTGTCATCGCGATTCGTCTTCAGAGGTGCCAGCAGATCGAGTGCGCGCTGCGGTTGCCCTTCGGCGATCCACACGTCGGCGATGATCACGCGCGCCACGCGCTGGTTGCGCTGGGTCGCGTCATTAGCCTGCAGCGCTTTGGCGAAGTCCGCCTCGGCTTGCGCCGTCTTGCCCTGCGCGGCCAGCGTGTAGCCACGCAGCGTGAGCGGCATGATTTCCGTATCGTCGGCGGCAATGGCCGCACTCGTCGCCGCTTGCACGCCTGGCAGATCGTTCGCGGCGAACAGCGCGTCGATCAACTGGATGCGGTAGCCGACCAGATCCGGCGCATAGGCGACCGCCTCACGCGCGAGCGCGGCAGCCTCTACGTAGTCGCCCTTCTTGCGCGCCGCGAACGACGCACCGGACGACTTCGGCGCCAGACGGCTGCCGATGAAGCTGCGCCTCACGCGCAGTTCGTCGTTGTCGCCGAAGCGCTTGCTTGCATCGAAATCGGCGTTCCATGCATCGGTGTCCTGACCGGCCGCGCTCGCCGCGTCGATCAGCAGCAAGCGCAGGCGCAGCAGATCGGGACGCAACGCGATCGCCTCGTTCGCGTACCTGACCGTGCCCGAAAAATCCTTCGCTGCATACGCCTTGTAGGCCTGCTGCGCGGCCTTCAACGCAGCGCCCGTCAGCGCGTCCGGGTCGCCCGGTTGCTGGCGGCCGGCGCGGGCGACCGCGCGGGTCGACACGTTCAGCGCGTCGATCTGCTTGCGACGCGAGACCAGCGCAGGATCGCGGCCGATCTGTGCGATCGCGTCGCCGAGCGAGCGGCTTGCTTCGTTATAACGGCGAAGCGCAGCGAGCGCGTTGGCGAGCAGCACGCGCAGCGATACGACGTCGGGGCGCTGACGAATCGCCTCGCGCGCCCGCGCGATCGCGCCGGTGTAGTCGCCGCGCCCATAGGCCGCATACGCTTCTTGCGCCACCCGATAGGCGGCGCCGCTCAACGGCAGCGCATTTTGCTCGGATGGGGCCGCCTGAGGCGCGGCCGGCTGCGGCGCGACCGCTGCGCTCTGCGCATACACCGCTGCGCTGCTCAAGCACAACGCGCCGACCACCATTGCAGCGGTGACGCCACGCAACGTGAATGCGGACGCCGCAATCGGAGTCGCAGTTGGAGCCGCAGTTGGAGTCGCAGTCGAAGCCGTAGTCGAAGCCGTCGCTGAAACCCTAGTTACAGCGCACGCGAAAGCGGACGCCGCCGTTGAGCCAGAAGCCGAAGCCACCAAAGAAGCGCGCCCCATCCACACACGCCGGGTGAAAAAAGAATCGCTCATTCGGATGCCGCCAGAGCGCCCTGAAGGCGGCGCTGTTGCTGGATTACGTTTTCGAGTGCGGCACGCGAGATCACACCGCGCGCCACCATGTAGTCGCCGATGCGGCCATGGCGATCCGGGCGGTAGTCCTGCATCGCCGCTTCGAAAGCCTCACGGCGGACGTGACCATGCTCGATCAGCAGATCGCCGATCAGCGGTACGCTGCGTGCCGGCACAGGCTCGGCGCCGCCGGCCGGCGATGCGCCCGCTGAAGCACCTTCCACCCCACCCGCCGTACCCGCCTGCCCGCTCTCGCCCGCCGGCGCCGCGATCTCGACGCCGCGCAACACGCGCAGCCCCGCGGCGATCTCGCCCTCACGAACGATCTCCTGCACGACCTGCCCCCCCACCAGCGCGCTCAGTTCCGCGAACACCGGTTCGGCGAGCGGACTCGCGCTCAGCAGAATCGTGCGGCCGCCCGCGGCGTCGGCCTGCGGCAACACGCGGTGGCGCACGATCGCTTCGAGCGGCAAGCGCTTCGCATCGTCCTTGATGCGTTCGAGCGCCACGCGGCCACGCGGCAAATCAGACTGGAAGGCAATGGCTTCCGCGAGGGTTTCCTCGTCGAGCCAGCCCTTGGCCATCAGCACGCGACCGAGCGGCGCTTCACGCGCATGGCTTTCGCCGAGCGCCTGTTCGAGTTTGTCCGGATCGATGGCCTGCCACGACAGCAGCAATTCCCCAAGACGCTGACGGCGATTGTTAAAGCCGTCGGCCGATGGAAAGTCATGCATGGTCTTGTCCCATGCCAGCCGCTTGCCGGTCACGAGATGCGTGAGGAACATCTTCCACGCACGCGAGACAGCCATGAAGTTGATGAAGTTGCCCACCACCATGCGCGGCACGGACAGCACCCCATGCTCCCAGCCGTACAGACGGGTCACGAAATAGATCCGCTGCACCACGCGCAACAGCAACGCGCAACCGTTGGCCCACAGCAGCGCTTGCAGCCACGGCGAATCGGCGAACGGCGAAGCGATCAGCTCCGGCATCCAGCCGAGCAGATCGGCGCCGGCGAAGAGCAGAAACTGGATCACCAGCGCATACGCGATGATGCCGACGAACGCGGTAACGATGCCTTTGCGGTCACGGAACAGCAGATAGCGATTGGCGAGCGAGCCGCTCCAGCCGGTCTGCTTCCACCCTTGCAAGCCGATGCCGAGCGTCCAGCGCGCGCGCTGCCGGTAAGCGGTGCGGAACGTATCGGGGAAGAATTCGCGCACGCAGAGCGGCATCGTCACGGTAATGTCGCGCTCGCGGCCAAGGCCGAACCACGCCTTGCGGCGTGTGGCGAATTGCACCGCAAAGCGCGCGAAGATCGACTGCATGCCCATCTTGCCGAGGCGCGCGCCGACGTCGTAGTCCTCGGTGAGGCTCTCGGTGTTAAACGGCTGGTTGTCGGTTTCGGCGTTCAGCGCGAGTAGCGCGCGCCGCGAGAAACACGTGCCGACGCCCGCCGAAGGCACCGAGCCGACCAGACTCTCGCGCACCACCAGATCCTTCGCGTGCCATTCGGCGAACTCGTCCATATAGGTGCCGGCCACGAGTTCGAACCAGTTGCGCTCGAGCGAGGCTACCGGCAACTGGATCATGTCCTTGCGCGGCAGCAGGTAATTGAAAAAGCGCAACTCGACCGGATGCAGCACATCCTCGCTGTCGTGCAGCACCACGCCGGCGAATTCGACGCCCGTTTCGGCCTCATACCTGAAGATCGCCTGGATCACCCAGTTCAGACAGTCGGCCTTGCAGGTCGGACCGTCGTGCGGCACTTCCACGCGTCGCAACTGCTTATAGCGGCGGCGCATCCGCTCGACTTCGGCGATAGTCTGCGGGTCGTTCTGATAGGTGCCGACGAACACCACATAGTTGCGGTAGTCCATCACCCGCACCATGTCTTCGATCATCGCCGCGACCACGTCGTACTCGTGCCACGCGGGCACCATGATCGCGATCGGCTGCTCGTCGCGCTGATACAACTGCGCGCTGGTGAGCGGCTTGTAGGCGCGCTGCACCGTGAAGCGGCGATAGAGCGTGCGGGTCCAGTACCAGAGGTCGATGAACAGATCGTCGAGGCTGGACAGCAGGATGATGAACGCCACCAGCGCCGCGCCGTATTCGAGCCCATGGTAATAGTGGGCTACCGCGTAGCCCGCATACCATTTGATTAGCGCGAAGCTCACGACTTGTCCTGATTCCTGCGGCGCGCCACGCTGGCCACCAGCAGCAACACGATCAGCAAGCCGACGAGGCCGGCCGGGATGCCCCAGCGTACCCAGCTCTGCATGAACCACGGGCCTTGCACGTCTTCTGCATCGACCACTTCGCCCGGATGACGCGTATCGAACTGGCGTAACGTGCCGCTGCCGTCGACGATCGCGACGTCGCCACGCGACAGTTGCAGCGACGCCGGCAGAATCGCCGCCGTGTCGCCCACCGTGCGATACACGATGCCCGATACGCTGCCCGACTTGACCGCTTCGATCACGCCGACGCGGTTCAAACCCGAAATATCCGCCAGCATCTTGCCGGATGCATCGGTGAGCGACAGACGGTCTTTCGACAGATGGGCGAGGCTCTTCTCATCGGCGAGCGTGACGTCGGCCGCGAGGAAGGCGCCCTTCGGGCTCGCCGCTTCGCCGTCGCGCGCGACGCTGAAAGTCGCACGGGTCGGTGCGATGCCGCTCGCGTTCGCCAGTCGCGCAACGCGCGGCAGCACTTGCGTGGCGTCGTTCAGATACGAGGCCGGCACAATCACATTCGCTTCCGACGCGAACCGCGCCACCATGCCGGTGAAGTCATCGCCGACTTTCGCATCGGCGAGCGTCAGATGGCTGCTCGGCAGCACGGCGATCGGATGACCCTGGCCGCGCGCCTGACAGCCGCCTTCCGGTTGACGCTGAAACACCACGCGCAGCAGGTTGTTCGGGGCGAGCGCGTAATGCGGCACGCGCGCGGCGATGCGCTGCGGTTTGCCGTTGGCGGTCAGCAGTTGCGAGCCGATCAGCACGTCGTTGAAATAGATCGAGGCGGTTTGCGCGGTGTTGTTCGGCGTCGGCGATGCGGCCACGTCGAGCACCACGGTGCCCGGTAACTTGCCGTTGCCCGATGCCGCGCCCAGATCGAAACTCGCGTCCCAGGTGGCGCGGCCCTGCACGTCGAGCGTGCGCGGCTGGCCGCCCAGCAGCGACAGTGCGATTTCGTCGCCGCGCGTGTTCGGTGCGGTGTCGATCTGATGGACCACGAGACGGCTCGTCACGTCGATCGGACGCCACGAGCGCGCGAGGACCGCCACGCCGTCGTTATCGCCGATCACGATCGCGGTCTGGCCACCGAGGTGAGCAAGGCGTACTTCGCCCGAGGCGAGCGACCTCGCGATCGGATCGATCGCACGGGTGCGCCATGCATCGAATGCCTCGCTTGCGCCCGGCGCGGTGCCGACGACCTGTTCGCGCAAGGCATCGAGGAAAGTCTTCAGCATGTTGCGCACCGTGTCGTCGGCGACGATCACGTCCGGCGCGAACGCCGAGCGCGGCGTCAGCGCAATCAAGGCGCCCGCTTCCGCCGGGTTCGCCAGCTTGTGCGAACCGCCCGCGGCCAACGCCGCAAAAGCCGGAACCGCGCGCAGCGGCGCCGGCACCTCGATGTCGCTCAGATCGACCGTGTCGCCCACCGCCGGCCACGTCCGCGTTGCCGGCGTGCGGCCTTCGCGTTGCAGCAGCGCTTCGACGCGCCAGCCTGCATCGAACGCCGGTGCCGCGAGCGTGCTCGCGCCGAGCATCACTACCGGCTTTTGCGGCAAGGCGCTCCACGCGCTGCGCAGATCGACGACCGCATCCGGATCGTAGCGATAGGTCAGGCGCGAAGTCGGCGCGATACGCCAGACGTTGCCGATCGCGGTCTGATCGGTACAGATGTTATCGCTGAGCACCGACGACCAGTCGAGGCCCACGCGCACGAAACCTCCCGGCCGTGCCGCGCCATCCACACCAAGACTCGCCGACGCATCGCCCTGGTCCTGTGTTGGGCTGCGCGAAAGCACCGGTGCGCCGTCGAGCGACACCAGCATGGTCGTGCGGCCGCCGTTGCCGCGCAGATAGCTGCCGTCGATCTGCAAGGCCGCGTCGCTCAAGGGCACGCCGGCCGGCACCGGCAGATACAGTTCCTGACGGCCGTCCGGCGCGCGCAACACGACCGGATCGCGCATTCCCAGTTCGGCCAGCGACACCGTGCGCGTCGCGAGACGGCCGCTGCCGAGTTGCGCGAGGCTGCCGGCGACATCGGCCGGCTGTTGAGCATGGGCCGTCGAGGCGAGCAACAGCAGCACGGCAAGGGCGTTCAGGCGAGGACGCGCGAGGCGGCGCATTGGCGTATGGGAGGTCACGTTGTCTTTTCTCTTAATTAGCGCGCAAACAGTGAAGCTGATTCGCACTGCATGGATTGTCTGGAACTGCGGCCCGCGCGGCGCTATTGCACGGCTTCCGCGCGCTGCACATTCGGAACCTGCCCCGTCCCACCGATGCCGCCACTCACGAATTCGTCGAACGGGCGCCCGGTCAACGCCGAAACGATCCGTTGCGACGCATGGCCGTCGCCGTATGGGTTGACGCGATGCGCGAAATCGTCGCGCTCGCCCGCGTCGTCGAGTAAGCCCGTCACCGCGCGTACGATCGCTTCGCGCTCCGTGCCGACGAGGCGCACCGTGCCGGCCGCCACCGCTTCCGGACGCTCGGTCACGTCGCGCATCACCAGCACCGGTTTGCCGAGCGCGGGGGCTTCTTCCTGCACACCGCCGGAGTCGGTGAGAATGATCGAGGCGCGTTGCATCAGACGCACAAAACCCAGGTAGTCCAGCGGATCGATCAGATGCACGTTGCGCGCCGTGCCGAGGGTTTCCTGCACCGGGCCGCGCACATTCGGATTCAAATGCACCGGATAGACGATCTGGACCCTGTTGGTCCTCGCCAGATCCGCGAGTGCCGCGCAGATATTCGCGAAGCCCGCACCGAAGCTCTCGCGGCGATGGCCCGTGACGAGCAACACCGGCAGCGCGCCGTCGAGGAACGGCAAGCGCGCGTCGAGCTCGGCGCGCAATGCCGCGTCGTTGTCGATGCGCGCGGTGGTGAGGTTCAGTGCGTCGATCACCGTATTGCCGGTCACGATGATCTTGCCGTGCAGCGCTTCGTGCGCGAGGTTCGCTTTCGAGCTCAGAGTGGGCGCGAACATCAGATCGCTCATTACATCGACCACGCGGCGGTTCATTTCTTCCGGCCACGGCTGCATCAGGTTGCCGGTACGCAGCCCCGCTTCGACGTGACCGATCGGAATCCGCCGATGAAACGAGGCCAGCGCCGCCGTGGACGCGGTGGTCGTATCGCCGTGCACCAGCACGCGATCCGGCTGAACGGTTGCGAGCACGTCGTCGAGCGAAGCAATAAGGCGCGACGCCAGACCGTTGAGCGTCTGGTTGCCGGTCATCAGGGCGAGATTGTGATGCGGCTTGATCTGGAACAGATCGAGTACCTGATCGAGCATCTGCTGATGCTGGCCTGTGACGCAGACCACCGACTCGATGCCGGCGTCAGCTTCCAGTTGTTTGACCAGCGGCGCCATTTTGATGGCTTCCGGCCGCGTGCCGAAAATCGACAGAATCCTCGTTGGCATATGCCCTCGATCTTTATTTGAATGTTTTATTGGCGGCAGGCAATGCGGAGCACGCGTTAATATCGCGCCCCGATATTTACCGATCCGACTTGCCCGTCGCCGATAATTAGCGGCAGTTCCCATATACGCCGGGAACGAATCGATCGGATGTAATAACTGCCGACTGGATTCACTTGAGCGTCGTTTGAACGAGCGGCCATTGATGGTGAATCGATGCGCATTCTAGCGCGTATTTCCGCCTATCTCACAATGGATTTTGCCTATGTGGCACGTCCGCGGCGGCGCCTCGCAGCCGGGAAACGGGATTTTTTGCCGACGAAGCCGGGTGATTAAGCCAGCGCAAACGTTTTCCGAATGTTTATGAAAGCGTTAAATTCAGGCTAATCATTTTCAAAATCCGTAAATGTTAAATCAGAATTAACATTTACTCCGCCTCATTCGCTCAAGTGGAATTGCCCGCTGATTAAGGCTGCGCAAACGTTATCGGCGGATTCGACGTGGTGCGGGCAATATCATGAACGACTCGTTCAAATTGACCGTGCGTCTCACTTGCTGGATTCGCGTTCGATTCCCGCTGCCAGTTCGGCGATCTGCGACTCCGCAAATACGCGGATGCCGTGTTGTTGCGGCAACGCGACAGTAACGCCGGTAGCGGGATGGGTTTGGTTGTTGAACGCGCCAGATCAAGCCAATCACGAGCCGAGCGAATCGGCATCGATCAATCGCTTCATAAGGGTTCCGAATTATATGAGGCGGCGGCAACACGACCAGGCACGTTTCCGGCACGCGTTCGAAGATCATCAGTTGATTGCGTTTCAGCTCACGGATCAGAAGCGCCCTGTTCGTCCCGCTGCTGGGCACACGTATTGCTCCATATCGCTCGCCGGCAACAACCCGTCAAAGCACGCAGTGCCCACAACGAGTAGCCGTTTTCAACTTCGATCCAGCAATCCATCGGTGGGAGGCCCCATGCTTCGATACGCAGTAATCTTCTTCATCATCGCGATCATCGCCGCGGTATTCGGCTTCGGCGGCATTGCCGCAGGCGCAACGGAAATCGCCAAGGTCCTGTTCTTTATCTTCGTGGTGATCTTCCTCGTCACCTTGCTGATGGGCGTGATGCGACGCTGACCTCCGCATCGAACAGGTAGGAAGAAACACCCGCACCGGTGCGAGGATCAGCAGCGGGTTGCAATACTTGCCACACGGTATTGCAATAGTTGCTGCCCGCATCGGGGGTTTTATCGCCAGCCCACCCACCTCACGCCGCGCGCGCGATCCTCGTCGGCACAGTCAACCTATGCGACCAGTTCGCGAGCGTGCGCGTCGCCACCGGTGGTTTGCTCAAGATCGCGCTGTCGTAGTGCTTGCCGTCAAAGCGCACGAAATCGACAATGCGAAACCCCTGCCCTCTGTAAAACGCAATCAGGTGTGCAGCCGGCTGCGGCGTATCGAGCGCGAGCTCCGCATAGCCGCGCGTCGCGGCCCAGTGGTCGGCGAAAGCGATCAACAGCGTACCGATGCCACGCGCCTGCCACACCGGCTCCACGCCGAACTGACGCAAGCTGGCAATATCGTCACGCCGGTAGAGTTCGCACGACGACTCGCGGTCCGGTGCATATAGCGTCATCGTGCCGACAATGCGTCCTTCGCAGACCGCCACGTAGCAATCGCCGCGCGTCGCGCGTGAACGTGTCGTCTCCACCGTTTGATCCACACAGGTGCAATTCAGCCCCATCGCACCGAGCCGTGTGAAAGCGCGATGCAGCAGCGCGGTCAACGCGACATACGAATCGCGCGACGGATCGAAGCGGCGCAGTTCGACACGGCCCACGCCGTGACACACGTAATCGATACGGACAGATTGCTGCGTCGTTGCACGTCGCTTCACGTTGAGCACCTCGCGCTATCAAGATGCACGAAGTGTAGATTTCGCGCGTAGGCGTCTCAAGAAAAAATGTCGTAAAAACTCACATGGGATGTGCGTGCCAGCATGTTGCTGGCACAGCTTGCCCACGCATTACGCCGCCGGCACCACAAGCGGCTCGCTCTCCCGCAAACCAAGATGCAATTCCTCGCAGAGGAACGTCTGCAATGTCTGCACGGCGGCCGCCTGCGCACCGGAGACCGGGCGCATGAAGAGTCCGAAATCGGCGGTCGGCGCATCGGGCAATCCATCGGCCTGACCGAGCACGCGCATCGACTCCGAGCGGATATTGCCGTCTAGCAGCACCGACACGCCGAGCCCCGCTTCCACGGCCGACTGCACTGCCGGCAAACTGGTGCTGGTGCACACAATGCGCCACGCAATCCCCGCGCGCCGCAGCGCCGTCAACACCTGTTGCTGCCACAGACACGCGCCGCCGAACGCAACCACCGGCAGCACGGCACCATCGTCGCGGCTAAACCCGCGTGCGCCGACCCAGAAGAGCGGCTGCGTCCACGTCAGCAGCGGCACCGAGTCGACCAGCGCGGGGTCCCCCACCACCACGTCGAGGCCGCCGTCCGCAAGCCGGTTCGACAACGCGGAACTGGTATCGACGACGATCTCCAGCGCCACCTGCGGATAAGCGATCGAAAAACGCCGCAGCGCACGCGGCAAGCGACCGACCGCGATGTCTTCCAGCATGCCGAGCCGCACCGTGCCGGACACCTGCCCGGCGCTCAACGCCCGCCGCGCATCGGCGCCCGCGCCGAGGATCGCGTGCGCGAACGGCAGCAGCAGATGTCCCGCTTCCGTGAGTTGCACGCCACGCGGCGAGCGGTCGAGCAAACGCTGCCCCAACTCTTCCTCGAGCCGGCGCAATTGCATGCTTACCGCCGCCTGAGTACGCGCAAGGCGGGCCGCCGCCACGCCCACCGCGCCGGTTTCCGCCACGGTGACGAACGCGCGCAGGAGACTGCTGTCGAGATCTCGGGTCATCACGTTTATTGAAGTGGTCATAAGAAATATCAACTTATCTTAATACCGCCTGCACCGATAAGATAGCTTCCACCCCATCCGAAAAGCGGTCACGAGGCCAAGATGCAGGACACCACCATCAAACCGGCGCTGAATCCTGTGCCAACGCCAGCTCCAGTGAAGCCCGTCAGTGCCGCAGCCGGCGCAGCGCTCCTGTGCGTGCTGTCGATGTCGAGCGTGCAGTTCGGCGCCGCGCTCTCCGCGCCGACAATGGCCGAGTACGGCTCGCTCAGCACCACCTGGTTGCGTCTTTGCTGGGCGGCCGTCGTGCTTGCGTTGCTGGTGCGCCCGCGTTTCTTCACCTACTCGCGCTCGCATTGGCTCGCGGCCGGTGCGCTGGGGGCCGCGATGGCCGGCATGACGTTGTGCTTTTTCGCGGCGCTTCAGCGGATTCCATTGGGGCTCGCCGTCGCGATCGATTTTCTTGGACCGCTCGCCGTAGCGACTTTCGCGGTGCGCCGCGCGCGAGCACTACTGTGGCCGGCACTGGCGATTACCGGCGTGCTGCTGCTCTCGCGTGATCGCGCCGGCTGGATCGGCGAACCGCTCGGCGTGCTGCTCGCGTTCGGGGCCGCACTCGGCTGGGGCAGCTATATCGTGTTGATGAAAAAGATCGGCACGGTGTTCGCCGGCCTCGAAGGATTGTCGGTGTCGCTGATCGCAGCGGCACTGGTCGCCACTCCGTTTGGCTTTGCGCAAAGCGGCATACACATTGCCGCGGGACAGATCGCCGCAACAGCGGGCCTCGCGTTGCTGGTCCCGCTGTTACCTTATGCGCTGGAAATGGTGGCGTTGCGGCACATGCCGGCCTCATCATTTGGAATCCTGATGAGTGTCGAGCCCGCGATCGGCGCGCTGGCTGGCTTCGTGGTGCTGCATCAGCCGATGGGCGTCTTGCAGATCGCAGGCACGCTGCTGGTGGTTGCGGCGAGCGTGGGCGCCGTGGTGGCGACACGCTGAACAGCGTTGAACCGCTGCGTGTGCTTGCGCAGCGCTCAGGCGATATTTTCCGCTTCGTAAAGACGCCGGCCCGCTGCGTCCTTCGCGCCGAGGACCGGCTCGATTTCGATCGGCCACTCGATGCCGATGTCGGGATCGCTCCACAAGATGCAGCGCTCGAGTTCCGGGAACCAGTATTCAGTGGTCTTCCACAGGCATTCGGCGACATCGGACAGCACGACGAAACCGTGTGCGAAGCCCGGCGGCACCCACATCTGCCGATGATTGACCGCGCTCAGGTGTTCGCCGCTCCACTTGCCGAAGGTCGGCGAATTGAGCCGCACGTCCACGGCGACGTCGAACACCTCCCCCACCACCACGCGCACGAGCCGACCTTGCGGCCGATGCACCTGATAGTGCAAGCCGCGCAACACGCCACGCACTGCCCGTAAATGACGGTCTTGCACGAAATTGAAACCTTGCGAGACGTCGTCGGTAAACTCATCCGCGCTGAAGCTCTCGAAGCAGAAGCCAAATTCGTCGCAAAACACCTCGGGCTCGATGAGTTTCACCTCCGGCAATGCTGTCGCCATTACCTTGTTGCCCATGGCCACTGTGCTCGTAAGAAGCCCGCCAGGAGAAAACGCGACCGCCGACGCGCGCACCGGTGCATACGCCGTTGCACACCCCGCTGCACACGCACCCATCCGCTCTGAGTCGCACCCTGAGTCGCACCCTGAGTCGCACCCTGAGTCGCACCCTGAGTTGCACCGTCTGCACGGCGCCTGCTCAAGCTTACGCCTCGGTCGCCACCCGGCTGCGCGCGCGATATTCGGTGGGCGACAGCGCCATACGCTTGCGGAATATCTTCGCGAGGCGGTCGCCGTTGCCGGTGCCGCTGCGGCGCGCGATCTTATCGACCGGTAATTCTGTTTCGGTCAGGAAGTTGCAGGCAATACGCAGCCTCACCTGGAGCAGATAGTCAGAAGGCGTGACCTGCATTTCATGCTTGAAGCGGCGCAGAAAATTGCGCTCGCTCATCGCCGCCACTTGCGCTGCGTCGGCAACCGACACCGGACGATCGCAATTCGCCTCCATCCAGCGCGCGGCGGCACGGATTTTCTCGGCGACGCTGAGTGTGCCGCCTTCAGCCTGCAGCGGCACCCAGGTGGCGGCCATGCCCGGCATCACCCGATCGGCGACGCTGCGCGCGAGTTCCGCACCAAGATCGCGCTTGATGAACATCAGCGCGCTGCGCGCGCAGTCGTTACGATCGTTGGCGGCGCTGCGCACGGCATCGGCCGTGGCGCTGCCCAGATAGCGATTCACCTGCAGACCGTCATGCTCCGCGGGACCCGCTGCTTCCAGAACGAGACGGCCCTCGCCGATCGTCTCGATCGCACGGGTTCGCGTTTGCACCGATCGCAACCAGCCCAGCAAGCGTTCGTCGAGTGCGGCCTCATGTGCGCCGTAGCCGCCGGCGATGAAGAGCACGTCGAAACCGCTGCCATAACGTGTGTCGATGCGGTCAGTCCAGATCCGCGCCGACGAAGAACTCGCAACGCTGCCTCCGTCCATCGACAGAAACTGCACTTCGTAAGGCGGCTCTTCGCCAGCCCGCGAGCCCGAGAGTTCGTTGGCGGTCTGGAACATCTCGACCACTGTGCCAGGCCCGAGCAGCCAGAAGCCGTCGAACAGCAACACGCCGATTCGCCGCGCTGCACTACGCACGTTTAGCGTCGGCGTATGTAACCAGGTAATCCTCGCAGTATCCAGATGCAAGTGCGGCATGATCTTTCCCCAAGCTGTCGTACATTGTGGACCCCGCTGCCCCGTCTGCCGGACGATATGGACGAATTGAATTACGGCGGATGAAAACCACCGGCAACGCCGCTTAACGGATTATGCGTGATGTTAGCCGAATGCCGCGCCATAGTAAATTTGAAAAACAAATCCGCATCGAGAAATTCAATGTATGACGAAAACCATTATTATGTGTTTCATATGACTTTCGGCACATGAGCCGGCATAGCGACAGGCCATAGCGGCCTGGCGACCGCCCGAAGACCGCAACACCTTGCACAGAGCCGCACTCAAGCCTACAGCGCCGTTGCGGCAACTCATCGTGAAGCGTCGAATTCGCGACGGCGATTCACCGAAATCACATACGAAAAATGTTTCAAACGTGAACTCGAAACCTCGCAAATAATGAACATTCAATCAGGCTTTATTCGCAAATCGGGAATTTATCGACAGTGCCAATGTGGCAAACCGCACATTTATTGAAACATTCAAGATTAAGCATTTCGACCCTGCATTCTCATTCGATTAAAAATGTTTCTATATTGAAACATCCGGCTTCTTATACGTATGACCAAATGCGCTTGTCATCGGCCTGCATCCCGGGAGAACATCAGACGATTCCATGCTGCAGCGCAAATCGTGCCAGGCGGTTTCCTTAAACAAAGTTTCATCCCTTGATCATGCTCTTTAAGACTTGGTTAAGAGAGGCGGCGCCATAATTTGCGTACCGTAAGAGCAGCAAGGAGCAAGAGATATGTCGCGCCCCATGAGCATCGAGAGAGTCAACGAATACGGACACAACGCGGTTCGCATCGCCATCGAGGACCGTGCGGTACTGCTCGAAGCGGCCGATCTGGATGCCGTGATCGAGCACCTCAGCGCAATGCGCGCCACGATGCGCCCGGAAGTGCCGAAGGAACCGCTGCGCACACATCAGTACGTGATTGAAATCGATCCGTGCTGGCACACCGAAAAGCATCCGCTGGACGACGGCGCCGTACTGTTCCTGCGGCATTCCGGTCTGGGCTGGGCCGGCTTCGCGCTCCCCACCGAGAGCCTCGCGAGGCTGCATCACGCGTTGACACAGCAACTGGAAGCCTCGCTCGAAGTACACGGCATGCTCAACTGAATCGGCTGAATCAGCCGATTCGCGAACGCTGGGCAGTACAGCGCCCGCGCAAGCAGTGAATCAGCCGGCCGGCTGAAGGCCGTGCCCGACACTGACGACGGTGGTACCCACGCGCGGCGTGAGCAGCGTAGCCCTATCGGCCGTTCGTCAACTGGCCGCTTTCGCTCGGCTGCCGCCGTGCGCGCCGCTCGTCACGCTTGCGACGCAGTTCCACGAGCCGCCGCCTACTGTACGTTAGCGAGGCGACCGCATGAAACGCGACCGGGGCGAACACGAGGCCAAACAGCGTGGCCGCCAGCACCCCGCCGAACACACCGGTGCCGATCGAGCGACGGCTTTCCGCGCCCGCACCGCTCGACACCACCAGCGGCACGACGCCCAACAGGAATGCTGCCGAAGTCATCACGATCGGCCGGAAGCGCGCGGCGGCCGCTTCGGTCACGGCGCGCGTCAACGGCAGGCCGCGGCGATACAGATCGCGTGCGAACTGCACGATCAGAATCGCGTTCTTCGCCGCGAGGCCGATCACCGTAATCATGCCAACCTTGAAGTACACGTCGTTTGGCATGCCCCGCAGCAGCATCGCAGCGATTGCGCCGATCACGCCGAGCGGCACGACCATCAGCACGGCAAGCGGGATCGCCCAGCTTTCGTACAAGGCAGCGAGCGCCATGAACACGGCCAGCAGCGACAGGCCGATCAGCAACGGCGTGAGCTGTGCCGCCGCGGTTTCTTCACGCGCCGCGTCGACCCAGTCATACGAGACCCCGACCGGCAGCGAAGCAGCGAGCCGCTCCATCTCCGCCATTGCCGCGCCCGAACTGTAGCCGGGCGCAGCGTGGCCGCTCACGTCGAGCGACGGATAGCCGTTATAGCGCGTCAGCATCACCGGACCGATGCTCCAATGACGTGACGCAATCGCGGATAAGGGCACCATGCCGCCGGACGAGTTCGGCACGGCGAGCGCCATCAGATCGTCCTCGGTCATCCGCGTGGCGGCGTCGGCGGAAATCATCACGCGGCGCATCCGGCCACCGGCAGGAAAGTCGTCAATATAGGTCGAGCCGAAGGTGCTGCCCAGCACATCGGTGATGCGGTCGAACGGCACGCCGAGCGCATACGCTTTCGCACGATCGATGACGAGTTCGACGCGCGGCGCATCCGGCAGATTCTCCGAATGCACGGAAGCCAGCACCGGGCTCGCCTTGGCCTGCGCGAACAGTTGCTCGCGCGCTGCCTTCAGCACATCCAGCCCGACTCCGCCGCGATCTTCAAGCCGGAACACGAAGCCGTCCGAATGCCCGAGTCCCGGCACGGAAGGCGGCAAGTGCGCCTCCACATTGCCGTCGAGAATCTTGTCGAACTTCTCGTTGAGCCGCTCGCGCAAGGCCATCGCATCGGTATTGCGCTTGCCCCAGTCTTTCAATTCGACGAAGCCCATCGCCACGTTCTGACCGCTACCGGTAAAACTCCAGCCGATCACACTGGTGACGTGCGCGACGGCGGGTTCGGCGCGCAGGATCGTTTCCATTCGCTGGACCACCGCGAGCGTACGCGCCTGCGTCGCACCGGCCGGCAATTGCACCATGACCTGCAGTTGGCCTTCATCTTCGCTCGGCAAAAAACCACCTGGCATCTGCCAATAGAGCGCGGCGCACACGCCGACCAGCACGGCATAGATCGCCAGCATCGGGCCGATACGGCGCAGCGTACGCGCGGTCAGCCCGCGATAGCCGCTCGCGGCCCGGTCGAAAGCGGTCGTGAAGCGGCTCGCCGCTCGCGCCGCGAAGCCGAGCAGGCCACGACGGGCATCGCGTTGACTCACCGGGTGCTTGTGCGCTTTCAGCAGATTCGCGCATAGCGCGGGCGTCAACGACAACGCCATGAACGACGACACCAGCATCGACGCGATCATCGACACCGCGAATTGACGGTAAATACCGCCAACACCGCCCGGAAAGAACGCCATCGGCACGAACACGGCGGTCAGCACCGCGGTCACGCCGACGATCGCGCCGCCGATCTGCGTCATCGCCTTACGGGTGGCCTCACGCGGCGGCAGGCCCTCCTCTTCCATCACGCGATGCACGCTCTCCACCACCACGATCGCATCGTCGACGAGAATCCCGATTGCCAGCACAAGACCGAACATCGTGAACACATTGATCGACAGGCCGCAGGCGTACATCGCGAGAAACGCGCCCATCAGCGTGACCGGAATCACCACCGTCGGCACCAGTGTGTAGCGCAGATCGCGCAGGAACAGCCACATCACGAAGAACACCAGCACCACGGCTTCCGCCAGCGTGACGAGCACCTCGCGAATCGCAATCTTCACGAAATGCGCGTTGTCGAACGGAATTTCGACGGCAACGCCCGGCGGCAAGCCTTTCGATAGTTCGGCAAGTCGCGCGCGGATCGCGTTGGACGTCTCGAGCGCATTGCCGCGCGGCCCGAGTTGAATACCGACAGTCGCCGCGGTCTTGCCGTTCAGGCGGGAGTAGAACGAGTAGTTGTCGCGTCCCAGTTCGACCCGCGCGACGTCCCGCAAGCGCACCGCCGAGCCGTCTGGCAGCGCCTTCAGCACGATCTGGCCGAATTCGGCGGGCGAGATCAGTTGTCCCTTCACGCTCACCGAGGCCGTCAATTGCTGCCCCGGAACGAACGGTGCGTCGCCCAGCGTGCCGGCCGTTACCGTGGCGTTCTGCGCAGCGATCGCGGCGTTCACTTCCGCGGCGCCGAGGCCGTACTCGCGCAGCTTCATCGGATCGAGCCAGATGCGCAATGCTTCGTCGGCGTCCCACAACTCTGCCGCGCCCACGCCCGGCGCGCGCTTCAGTTCGCGCAACACGTAACGGCTCAGGTAGTCGCTCAATTGCACGGAATCGCGCGAGCCATCCGTGGATGTCAACGCGACCAGCATCAGAAACGTATTGGCCGCCTTGAAAACGCTGATGCCCTGCTGCACGACCTGTTGCGGCAAGCGCGGCTCGACCTGCTTGAGACGGTTCTGGATGTCGACCAGCGCGAGATCCGGATTGGTGCCCGGCGCGAAGGTTGCGTCGATCTCGAGATTGCCGAGGTTGTCGCTGGTCGTTTCGTAGTACAGCATATTGTCGGCGCCGTCGAGACTCTCCTCGATGATGCTGCCGACGTTGGCATCGACCACTTCAGTGGCAGCCCCCGGATAGATGGCGCTGATCACGATGCGCGGCGGCGCAAGACGCGGATACTGCGCTACCGGCAGTTGCGGAATGGCAAGCGCGCCCGCCACGACAATGGCGAGCGCAACAATCCATGCGAAAACCGGGCGGTCGATGAAGAAAAATGGCACGCAAGAAATCCGTTCAGATTGTCTGGAGACGCGGCGCGTCAACGAGGCGGGCCATATGCAGCATGTCGGCCAGTATGCCGTCGCGCAATGCAAAACCGCGCGAGCGGCCTTCTTCGACAAAGCCGAACTTGCGGTACGGCGGGATTGCCGGCCAGTTATCGGCCAGATCGATCAGTTCGGTCATCAGCGCACTACCGATGCCGCGCCGGTGCCATGCGTCGTGTACACCAATGCCGAGCGACGCGCGCAGCGTCAGGCCCTCGGGCAAGCTCTCAGAATTTGATTTTGTTCTTATGTCTTGATTCATAGGCTCATAACGTCAATTCGAATGACCTCGTCAGAATGCCGGGTAATTGCATGCCGCCCGTGGCACGCTCGCCCCATGTCGAGTCGCTCAATAGCAATTCCGCTTGCGCGCCGAGTTGTTCAAGTTCACTACCGAGCACGCGGTACAGGCTATCGTCGAAACGCATGGCTTCGAGCGGCGCGACGATCTGCCCGTTCTCGACCCAGAAGGTTGCAAAGCGCGTCATGCCGGTCAGGCGGCAATTCATCCGGTCCGAGAAATTCACGTACCAGAGATTGCCGATGTAGAGACCGGTATCGAGTTTCGCCAGCACGTCCTCTTCCGGCAGATCGCCCGCTTCCATCGAGAGCGCCGCCGGCGACTCGTTCGCCAGCGCGCCGTTGGGCGTCAAACCGTACTCGCGCGCGCTGCGCGCATTGGTCAGGCGTTCGGCACTGCGGCCGGCCTGAATCAGCGGGACGCTCTCGCGCAAATAGCCGTCGTCGTTGAAGCCGGGTGTAATGCCGAGATTCAGATCTTCGCTGATCGTGACGCGCGGGTCGACTACGATTTCTCCCACATGCAGCTTGTACAACTCACTGCGCGACGTGGCCTGGGCACGTGCGGAGAAACCGCTCCATGCCGCCACGCCAAGCAGTTCCGCGAGCGCTGCGGGCGCGAGATACGAACGATAACGCCCCGGCGCCAAGGTGCGCGGCGTGCGCGCGAGCACCGGGAGACGCGTTGCGGCCTGCTCGACCTTGTGCGCGAAAACAGCGTCGCTCCAGTCGTCGCCAGCGTATGTGGTTTTGATCGCGCGACCGCTCGGGTCGTATAGCGACCAGCTAAAATTGAAGTTATCGACTTCGTACCAGCCGCGGCTGCCCCCCGTGGACGCGAAACCGCGCACGATCGTGCCACCCGCGTAAAAGCCCACGAAATCCAGCCCTTGCGCGCATTCGGCAACGGTGCGCAACAAGCTGTCCGGCTCCGGCAGCTTGCCCGAACGTTGCGTGGTGCGCTGCCATTGCGACGTGTCGAACAATAGATGCGGATCGTCCGCCGCACCGCGCAGGCTTTCACGCAAGGTGGCGAGCGCCGCGCTCACGTCGTCCAGGTCCTGTTGCAGATCGCCGCAGACGGTCAGCGTCGAATAAGCCTGGCGCGCGCCGTCGATCAAACGCAAGGTCAGCTTGCCTTGCGACACGCTGCCGATCTGCCGCACCTTGCCCGAGTTGAAGCGGATGAAGTCCGACTGTTCGCCGGCAAATGAACTCAGCGTGATTTCCGCGCCTTGCTGCAAGCGTTCGATGGCATCGGCCAGCGACGTGAAATGCTGCTGCCAGTCGATCGACGTAGCGGCGCGCGAGGACATGAATTGACTCATCAGGCGCCTCCAAACACGTCGATATCGCTGAACACGCAAGCCGGCGAGGCATGGCCGACCCGAATGATCTGTGCCGGTTCACCCTTGCCGCACATGGATGTGCCGTACACCTCGCGCGTATCCGCATTCCCCACCGCGTTCAGGCTGCGCCAGAAATTCGCCGAAATGCCGCGATAATTCGGCTGTTTGACGACCTGGGTGAGCTTGCCGTTTTCGATCAGTTGACCGAACTCGCAACCGAACTGGAATTTGTTGCGATGGTCGTCGATCGACCAGGAGGTGTTGGTGCGCATCAGAATGCCGTGTTCGATGTTGCCGATCATTTGCGCCAGAGAACTCTCGCCGGGCTCGATGTTCAGATTCGCCATCCGGTCGATCGGCGGGCGGTTCCAGTTCGACGCGCGCGAATTCGCCACGCCCGCCATATGCGCGCGTTGCTGCGAAAGCGCGCCGCCGAGCGGACGTTCGAGCACGCCGTCGCGGATCAGATATTGCTTTTTCGCTTCAGTGCCGTCGTCGTCGAATGCGTACGCGGCGGCTTCCTCGTGCAGTTCCGGGTCGAAGGTCACGTTCAGTAATTCCGAACCGTAGCGGTACGAGCCGAACATTTCTTGCTTGACGAAGCTCCAGCCGGCAAAGTTGCGCTCGTCGCCGAGAATGCGATCGAGTTCGAGCGGATGGCCGATCGATTCGTGAATCTGCAGCATCATCTGATCGGGCATCAGCAGCAAATCGCGCTTGCCTGACGGGCAATTCGGCGCGGCCAGCAATTGCAGCGCTTCGTTGGCGACACGCGCACCCGAGCCGTCGAAGCCGAAGCGCGCCAGCACTTCCATGCCGCCCTGCCCCAACGTGCCGTAGTTGCCACCGAGGGTACGCACCTGCGTATCGCCGTCCGCGTGGGCGGCCACGCTCAATTGCGGCATCACGAACTGGAACTGTTGATCGATCCGCACACCGTCGCTGGTGATGTAGAGCTGATCGGTATGCGTGATCTGCACGGCCGCGACGCGTTCGACAATGCGTGCATCGAGATTTGCGCCCGCGCACTCCACGCTCAGGCGGTCCAACCATTCGGCGCGGCTTGGCAGCGCAAGCTGCGCATTCGGCGACACATAGTGGCCGCTCACGGCAGGACGCACCACCTCGCGATGGTCGATCAACGACAAGGCTGCGCTCGCTTCAGCACGGGCCGTGGCGAGATCCAGCGCTTCCTGCAAGCCGGCGGCACTCAGATTCGCGGTGGCCGCATAGCCTGCGCCCGCGCCCACCCATGCGATCAGCATCGCGCCGCGATCACGCACCGTGCGCATAGGTTGCGCGATGTCGTTGCGGATCTCGTGATCGTCGATCTGTTCATCGACAATGCGCAGTGACCAGAACGCCGCGCGGCTCGTAAGCGACCCGGCGGCTTGCGCCCAACGTTCGTCAATCATTAACGGTTCCCGTAGGAGTCTTTGCCGCACCCGCCGGCGACACGATCAGCGACGACGCGAGCAGCGACTGGGTATAAGGATGCGACGGCGCGTGCAACACATCGAGTGTGTCGCCGGCTTCGACGATGCGTCCTGACTTCATCACGATCACACGATGCGCCATAGCTCGCATCACCGCCAGATCGTGCGTAATGAACAAATAGCTTAGCTTGTACTTTTTCTGCAGATTTGTCAGCAGATTCAGCACCTGTTTCTGGATGGATACATCGAGCGCACTGGTCGGTTCATCGAGCACCAGCAATTCAGGCTCGACCGCGAGCGCACGCGCAATCGCTATACGCTGGCGCTGGCCGCCGGAAAACTCGTGCGGATAGCGCAGCATTGCGTCAGCGGGCATGCCCACCTCTTCCAGCAAGCCACCCACACGTGCGCGCCGCGCCTTGGCGTCCATGTCGGGCTGATGCATGGTCAGGCCTTCGCCGATGATCTGCTCCACCGTCATTCGTGGCGACAACGAGCCGAACGGGTCCTGAAACACGACTTGCATGCGCGAATACAACGCCCGGCGGGAACGCGCCGTTTTCAGCGTGGAAAGCGGCAAACCGTCGATATGGATATGCCCGGCGGCCGGTTGCTGCAGACCGAGCACGGTCGCCGCCAGCGTCGATTTGCCCGACCCCGATTCGCCGACGATGCCGAGCGTTTCGCCGCGCCGCACGCTCAGGTCGACGTCGTGCACTGCGCGGAACGTAGAGCGCCCGAACATGGAGCGCCAGCCCTTCGCAGAGGTGCTGTAGTCGACGGCGAGCCCTTGCACTTCGAGCAAACGCCGCGCATCCGGCTCAACGGGCTCCACCGCACGTTGCGGCTCGCTGTCCAACAGGCGCTTCGTGTAGGGATGCTGTGGGTTGGAGAACAGCGCTTCAGTCGTATTGGTTTCGACTAGCACGCCCTTTTCCATCACCGCGACGCGCTGCGCGAAACGCTTCACCAGATTCAGGTCATGCGTGATCAGCAGCACGGCCATGCCACGCTCGGCCGCTTCCTGCTCCTGCAACGCGATCAATAGATCGACGATCTGCTGACGCACGGTGACGTCGAGCGCGGTGGTCGGTTCGTCGGCAAGCAGCAGACGTGGCCGGCACGCCAGCGCCATGGCGATCATCGCGCGCTGCCGCTGGCCGCCGGACAGTTGATGCGGAAAACTGTCGATGCGCCGCTCCGGCTCGGGAATGCCGGTGCGCCTGAGCAACTCGATGCCGCGCTGGCGCGCCGCGTTCGGCCGCAAACCTTCGTGCAGGCGCAAACTTTCGGCGATCTGCTTGCCGATCGTGAAGAGTGGATTAAGCGCCGTCATCGGCTCCTGAAACACCATCGCCACGTCGGCGCCGCGCAGACCACGCATCTGCTGCTCGGTTTTCTGCAGCAGATCTTCACCGTCGAGCAGCATGCGGCCGCTCAGATCAGCGTGCTCGACCAGACGCAGAATCGACAGTGCGGTGACGCTCTTGCCGGAGCCCGATTCGCCAACAAGGGCGACGCGCTCACCACGCGCGATCGAGAGGCTGAGTTCATGCACCGCGATCTTGTCGCCGAACCGCACGGAGAAGCGATCGATTTCCAGCAACGGCCGGTTTGGTTTGGCTTCGCTCATCGCGGACCTCCGCCGAAGGCCGAACCACGTTTGCGCGTATCGAGCGCATTGCGCAGCGCGTCGCCCATAAAGGTCAACAGCAGCAGCGTAATCACCAGGGCGGCGAAAGCCGAAATCGAAATCCACCAGGCGTCGAGGTTGTTCTTGCCTTCCTGAAGCAGTTCGCCGAGGCTCGGCGTGGGCGGCGGCACGCCCAGCCCCAGGAAGTCGAGACTGGTCAGCGACAGAATCGCCGCGCTCATGCGGAACGGCAGAAACGTGATCACGGGCGTCAGGCTATTCGGCAACACATGGCGCCACATGATCTGCCAGTTCGAGAGACCCATGGTGCGTGCCGCCCTCACATAATCCAGCGAACGGTTACGCAGGAATTCGGCGCGTACGTAGTCGGAAAGCACGAGCCAGCCGAACATCGAGAGAAGAATAAAGAGCAGCCATAGCGTGGGCTCGAAGATCGACGCGAAGATGATCAGCAGGTACAGGTCAGGCATCGAGCTCCATATCTCGATCAGACGCTGGCCGATCAGATCGGTGCGGCCGCCATAGAAACCCTGCACCGCGCCGGTCAATACGCCGATAAGAACGCCGGACACCGTGAGCGCGAGCGCCATCAGCACCGAGAGCCGGAAACCGTACAGCAGCCGTGCAAGCACGTCGCGTCCGTACTGATCCGTGCCGAGCCAGTTGCTTCGGGTGGGCGGCGCCGGATACGGATGGGCGGCGAAGTAGTCGATCGTGTCGTAATGGAAATGATTCGGCGGATAGATCGCGAAGTTGCCATTCGATTCGAGCCGCGAACGGATATACGGATCGAGGTAATTCGCACGGGCCGGAAAATCGCCGCCGAAAATCTTCTCCGAATAGTCTTTGGCGATAGGAAAGTAATAGTGCCCGTCATAGCGGACGATCAACGGACGATCGTTGGACAGCACCTCGCCGAACAGGCTGATGACGAACAGCGACACGAAGATCACGAGGCTCCAGTAACCGAGCCTCTGCCGCTTGAAACGCAGCCATGTGCGCCGCCGGGGAGACGGCGACGCCACGTGCGCCGCGCCGGACTGATCAGCGGTCCAGGCGGTTGAATTGGATGCGGGGGTCGACGAGGACATAGCAGACGTCAGCAATGAGTTTGGTTACGAGGGCGATCAGCGTGAACAGAAACAGCGAGCCGAGCACGACCGGATAGTCACGGCGAATCACCGAGTCATACGAAAGTTGGCCCATGCCGTCGAGCGAGAACAGGGTTTCGATCAACAGATTGCCGTTCAGGAAGGCGCCGACGAAAGCCGCCGGCAAACCAGTCAGCAGCGGAATCGCGGCATTGCGCAGCACGTGTTTCCACAGCACGTCGCGCTCCGGTGCCCCTTTGGCGCGTGCAGTCAATACGTATTGACGTCCTATCTCCTCGAGGAAGGTGTTCTTGGTCAGGATCGTGACGATCGCGAAGTTGCCCACCACCGAAGCGGTAACCGGCAACACGATGTGCCACAAATAATCGAGTAGCTTGCCGAACGCACTGAGGTCGTTGAAGTTATCCGAGGTCAGGCCGCGCATCGGAAACACCTGCCAGAAGGTGCCGCCGCCGAACAGCATCAGCAGCAGCACGCCCAGCACGAAGCCGGGAATCGCATAGCCGGCAAGTACCAGCACACTGGTCACGGTATCGAAGCGCGAGCCGTTGCGCACCGCTTTCGCAATGCCCAACGGCACCGATATCAGATAGGTGAGCATCACGGTCCATAAGCCGAGCGTGATCGACACCGGCAGCTTCGATTTGATGACCTCCCACACGCTGTCATGCTGATAGTAGGATTGGCCGAGATCGAAGGTCGCATAGCGCTTGAGCATCAGGACATAGCGCTCGAGCGGTGGCTTGTCGAAGCCGAATTGCTTCTTGATCTGTTCGAGTTGCTGCGGATCGACACCCTGGCTGCCGTGATAGCCCCCGCCACCCGACCCCGCCTCTCCGCCACGGCCAGCGCCGTGGCGGAGTTGCGTCATCACCTGTTCGACCGGCCCACCCGGCACGAACTGCGTGACGACAAAGGTCAGCGTGACCACGCCGAGCAGCGTCGGCACCATCAACAGCAATCGTCTGAGAATGTAGGCGAGCATGGTGTTCCTCAGTGGGCCGTTGCCGTGGCTGAACTCGCGGATTGCGCGGCCTGGAGTTTCTGTGTCGCTTGTGCGCCCGGCGCTTTTACGTACCAGTAGTCGATGACCCAGTCTTCGTACTGGTAGGAATTCGGCACGGTCTTCGGGAAGCCGAGGGTAGTCTTGTAGCCAATGCGCGCGCCCGGCGCGTAGTACTCCGGAACCAGGTAAAACGAATAGATCAACACGCGATCCAGCGCACGGGTCGCGGCTTCCAGATCGTCGAGATTGGTGGCGGTGAGCGCGGAGTGAATCAACGAATCGACCGCCTTCGAACGGATGCCGGGATAGTTCTCGGAGCCGACTTCGGATGCCGCCGCACTGCCGAAGCGGCGCGTCAGTTCTGCGCCCGGAATCGTGACCGGCGGATAGATGAAGGTGGTCATGTCGTACTCGAAATTATCCAGACGCTTCTGGTACAACGCGCTGTCGATTTCGCGCATATGGGCCTGAATGCCGAGCATGCCGAGCGCCTGCATATACGGCAGGATCAGTCGATCCATGCCGGGCTGGTCGTCCATGATCTCGATTGTCATCGGCGTACCTTTGGCGTCGCGCAACGCACCGTCGCGATAGTGCCAGCCAGCTTGTGCGAGCAGATCGCGCGCGACGCGCAAATTACCGCGCAGGGAATTCGGTGGAATCGTGTCGGGTTGTTTGAGCATGGGACCGAACACTTCTGGCGGCACGCTGCCGCGCAGCGGTTCGAGCAGCGCCAGTTCCTTCTCACCCGGCATACCGGTTGCGCCGAACGGACTTGCCTCGAAGTAGCTACTGGTGCGCCGGTATTGACCATAGAACATCATCCGGTTCATCCAGTCGTAGTCGAATGCCAGCGTCAGGGCATGGCGCACGCGGGGGTCCTGGAACATCGGCTTGCGTATATTCATCAGCATGCCCTGCATCTGCGCGGGACCGTCGGCGAATTCGCCTTTCTTCAGCAGTCCGTTGTCGAAGTTCTTGCCGACATATTTGCGCGCCCACTGCGTCGCGCTGTATTCGACGACAACGTCCGCATCGCCCGCCTTGAAGGCTTCGAGTTGCGTGTAGTGGTCGCGGTACAGGTTGAACGTGATGCGCTCGAAACGGAACATGCCGCGTCGCGACGGCAGATTCGCCGCCCAGTAGTCAGGGTTGCGGCGATACGTGATCTGCTTGTCGTTTTTGCGTCCCTCGATCAGATAGGCACCGCTGCTGATCGGTGGCATGGAAGAGATCTGGTCGAATGGCAGACGCTTGCCGTTGGGCTGCACGCCCCACTTCGGAGAAAAGATCGGCAGGTCGCCGGCAATCAGCGGCGCATCGCGTTCGGCATGCTTGAAATCGAAGCGGATCGTGCTCTTGTCGATCACCGTCGCGCTTTTGATGATCGAGAACTGCGCGTTGAAAAGCGGCGACGCCTGCGGACTTGTCAGCGTGTCGTATGAATATTTGACGTCCGCAGCGGTGATCGGGTCGCCGTTCGAAAAGCGTGCGGCAGGATTGATATGGAACGTCGCTGACGTCAGATCCGGCGCCACCTCTACGTCGTTCGCGATTAACGGATATTCGGAGGCCAGCTCGTCCCAGCTACGCTGCATCAGCGTGTCGAACATCAGGTTGAGGATGTCGGGCGCGGGCGCTCCACGCACCAGAAACGGGTTCAGCGAATCGTAGGTCTGCAGTTCGTTATAGTTTTCGAAACTGAGCGAGCCCGTGGCCGGCGCGTCGGGATTCGCGTAGTCGAAGTGGCTGAAATCAGCCGGGTATTTAGGCTCGTCGTATTGCGCGATCGAAGGCTTCGCCTGCACCGAAGCCGCATTCAAACTCAGGCACAAGCTCAGCGCGGTCAGCCATGCGGCGCCGGCCGTCAGCGCCGGCTGGCGCGAAACCGACCACACGGTGCGTGGCAGGCGAAACTTCACAAGTCTCATCTTCGGAATGCGTCAGAACGCGCCGGCCTCAAGCCGCGCGCGGTAAGTCGAATCGGCGCGGGCGGCGGCTTGACGCCGCCGCCTGCGTAGTTTTTCCCGCTAGCGCTGCGCTGCGGCTTACTGGTCGTCGTCGTTCGCCGTGATCTTAAACGAGCATTGAGCACGGGGAACTCCAATATACATCTCTAACAAAATTGAGCCGCTCCGGCACCGATGACCGGAAGCCAGAGCGGCCGACCGACTAGACAGACTGCGGGTGAATCGCAAACATCAAAGGCTTCAGAAGCGGTACGTTGCACCGACCTGGAAGAAGCGGCCGATGTTGGTATAAAGCGACTGGTCGTAGCCCGTGATATCCGGGGTGGCCTGCCACTCGACGTCGAACGGCGGCTTGCGATCGAAGATGTTGTTGATGCCGCCGTAGATCGTCCAGTTCTTGAAGCCGCGATACGTGGCCACCAGGTTGAACTGGCTGTACGACGCCACCGACAGCGTGCCGCCGTCGCCGAATTCCGCCGCTACCGCGTTGGTGTACGGGCCCGTGTATTGCCAGGTCAGCGTCGTGGTCAGCTTGCGGTAATCCCAGCTCAGGCTCGTGTTGCCCTTCCAGCGCGGGTTACTGGCACCGAACGGTTGCAGCAGCGCGAGGTTGTTGCCGGCGAAGTCCTGCGTCGGCGCGCCCGGGGTGTTCAGCTTGAAGTGCCACACGTAGACCCAATCGCCTGCCAGCGTGAACGTGCCGTACTTCGTACCGACCGACTTGCGGAAGTTCATGTCGAAGCCGTCGGTGTCGAGCGAACCGAGGTTGATGAACTGTTCCTTGATGTAGGCCACGGTACCGTCCGGATTGCGGATCACGGTCGACGGGTTGTTCGCATCGATCACCGCGTTCGGATCGTTCGTGCCGATCACGCCGTCGATGTGAATCTTGTAGAACGCCGCACCGATATCCGTCGACGAATCCGGCGAGAGCTGGAAGCCGATGTTGTAGTTCTTCGTATGCTCAGGCTGCAGCGCCGGATTGCCGTTGACCTGTTCCGTCGTGAAGTGCTTGGTCGGCACGCCGCTCGGGTCGTTCGGGTCGACCAGGTTCTGGTGGGCCAGATACGTTGCCTGCGAGTTCTCGACCAGCGTCGGCGCACGGAAGCCGCGGCTATACGATGCGTAAGTCGTGAGAGACTGCACCGGCTGGAAGCGCAATGCGAAGCTCGGCGAGAACGCACCACCGAAGTCGCTGTAGTGGTCGTAACGGCCCGCCTGCGTGAACGTCAGGTTCCGGATGATCGGAATATCGACCTGATAGTAGACGGCGGCCACGTTGCGTTCGCCGTCGACCGTCTGCACGTTGGCCGGCGCGGTAATCCCAAGCGCGCTATCAGTGCGCGAGTTGATCAGGTTGCTTTCGTGACGGAATTCCGTACCGAAACCGACACCGACCGGGCCGCCCGGCAGATTGAACAGGTTGCCCGTCGAGGTCTTCGCCGTCACGCTATCGAGCTTGGAGATCGCCTGCTCGTAGTCGTTCTGGAACACACCGTTCAAGCCGTTCGGCGTGGACGACGGGTTCGAGAAGTTGAACACGCCGTTCTGCAGAATGTTCTCGACACCTGCAACATTCAGCGCGTTGCGGTAGGTCGTGTCGACCGTGCTCTGCGAATGGCCGTAATCCGCGGACCAATCCCAGTCGCCGAACTTGGCGGTGGTGAACGAGCCCTTCACACCGGTCATCGCGCGCCAGAAGGTCGACACCGTATCGGCCGAAACCGTGTTCGGGAAGGTGTAGTTGATCTGCGCCGGTGCGCCGAACGGGTTGTACGGGTTGGTTGCCGAGACGGTGCGGTTCAGTGGCAATGCCGAGCCGGTGGCGGGATTGAATGCGTTGGTCTGACTGCTCAACACAGCCGGACCTTCGTTCTGCACCGTTTCGTTGCGGCTCACCCACAAGTCGCCATAGGCCTGGATGTCGTCGTTGATCTTGAACGTGCCGCGCACTTTCGCGTTCAGGCGCGTCGTCGACGGGACCAGCGAGGTCTGGCTGGCTGGATTCGACTTACACTCCGCGCCGCCGTCCGCCGACACGCTGCCCGGAGGGCATGGGCTGAGTGCCGTCTTGGTGCCGTCCGGCGCGGTCCAGTACGATTGCTGATTCGGGCCGAGCGGGCCGGCGAGGCCGCCAGGGAACTGACTGAAGTCCTGATTCGCCGTCATGGAGCGATCGGCGAGCGAGGAGCCGCTATCGCGGTAGTAGCTCGCTGCAGCGGTCACGTTGAAGCGGTCGCCATTCAGATCGCCGATACCGCCGAGCACGCCGAAGTTGCCCTGCGCGTCGCCCGGATGCTGCGCCTTGCCGAGCTGGCCATCGATCTGCAAGCCCTGGAAGTCCTTCTTCGTGATGATGTTTACAACGCCTGCAATTGCATCCGAACCATACACCGAGACCGCACCGGTCTTCACGATGTCGATGTGGTCGATCATGTTGAGCGGGATCGAATTCACGTCGAAGAACGTGTCGGTGAAGTTCACCGCCTTGCCGTAATTCGCCACCCGTTGCCCGTCCACCAGCACTAGCGTGTACTTCTCGCTCAGACCGCGCAATGCAATGCCACCCCCGCCTTGCGCGGAGCTGTTCATGTTCGTTTGGCCCCAGCTGCTCCCTGAGTTCACGGACGTGCCGCGCAGGAAGTCGGCCACGGTCGTATAACCGCTTTGCTCGATTTCCTTTGGCGTGATGGTCTGGACTTCCGTGTTGCCGACCTTGTCCGACGTGCGGATCAGCGAGCCGGTCACTTCAAATTTCTTAAGTTGCTGAACCCCTTTGCCCGCAGGCGTCGCGGTGTTGCTATCCGCGGACGGTGTTGCGGCGGTGCCCGATGCCGGAGCCGCAGCCGGCGTGCTTTCCGTAGTCGTCGCGCCTGCCTCGGTTCCTGCCGTGGCCGGCTGGCTTTGTGCAAACGCCGGTACGGCGATTGCGGCCAACGCCAGTTCAGCCCAGATTATTCTTTTGATGGCCAGCGCCAATGCCCTTTGTTTCATTTTTCCCCTTCTCGCTCGTCAATTAAGGCCACTGCTGTGTGTGTGAAGAGAGGTCTTGTGAACCTCCCCACTCGATATACGGCGATCTTGCGCCGCGCTCCGTTAAAGCTGCCCCGTCCTCCCATTGCCCAGCAAACCGGTCAACTGCGCACCGGTTTGCAAATACAGACAGGAAGACGGGACACTTCAGATACTTCAATATCGGACTACTTATTTATTACAAACGAAATGCGCAGCGCTTTCTAATTGTTTTCACTTCTACTACCTCGGGCTCGGACCATTGGGCAATACACTCCCAACCGGACTCATTTCCGACTCACCATAAGTAATGCTTACAAATACGACGTGGCCGCTTTCGACGAAAGCATGAAGCAAAGGCACCTAAAACAATCTTGGTGTGCCCACCCACACAACCACCGCTTCTTCGCGAGCGGTATTGCACCAGGCGTGAGGCACGGTTGACTCGTAATGCGCGGTGTCACCCGCCTGCAATACGAACGTTGTACCTTCTAACGTGAGCGATATCTGGCCGCTCATCACGTACAAGAACTCTTCCCCTGCGTGCGTCGTGACTTCCGACGGGTTCTGCCCCACCGGCATCCTGACGAGAATCACTTCCAGCTTGCTGCCAACCGACAGGTTCGTCAGCCGTCCAAAAAGATTCGCGGTTCCGTCGAACCCGAAGTACTTCAATTCACTGCCTCTGCGCACCGACTTGTCTTCAGTTGGTGTGTCGACGAAGTACTGCACAGTGACGCCTAAAGCCCGCGCAATGCCCACTAGCGATGTGATCGACGGCGTTGCATGTCCTCGCTCGACCTGCGACAGAAAAGGTTTGGAAATTCCCGCAGTGGTTGCCACTTCATCCAGCGTGCGCTTGAGGCGTTGGCGAAGCGCGCGGATTTTGTTTCCTATAGAGACTGCAACGTGTGCCTTGTTATCGAGTGGCAAAACCATAGCAAGACAGAATCCCGTAGTCAAAATTAGTTTGATAAAACCAAACTATGTTTCGTTGAGTGCAACATCCTCCCTGGGACATGTACCGTATGTCTGGCCGGTTGCCGCGATGCATGGCTCGATCGCTGCGATCGCCGCGATACTTCCGACCTTGCTGCGAACTGGGCGATGGTTGCGCACGCAACCATCGCCTTCAACTAGCGCAGGTCTGCGTTCCAAACGGTGAGAATGTGCCGCCCGGTTCGACGCAGCGGTACCTCGGCAGCAGTTCGCAAAATCGGACATATCGGGAACAGGATGCCGTTACTTCGACGCCACCAGCACCCACAAACGGGCGAGGTCGGCCGAACCGTCGGCACCCTTCACTGCGCGGAAGGTTTGCACTGCACGCGCCTTATCGCCCGCCATGTAGTACGCCTCGCCCAGATGCAGTTGTGCCTGGTCCGGATGATCGATTCCGCCCTTTGCGATCGCAGCGTCCATGGCGCTCAGGCCCTGCTTCGCTTGTCCCGCAAAGACCTGGTTGAAGCCAACGTTGACCGGCGCGACGGGGTTCGCGGGATCCGCTGGTGCTTGCGCCCGTTTCGCGGCGAGTGCCTGCAGCCGCTTCTCGCGATCGGCCTGCGCATCGTGGCCCAGAACGCCTGACGCAAAGCCTTGATCGATGACCTGCTTGCCTTCGGCCGTGGTGCCGGCCACGATTGCGAGCTGTGTCATTTCCATGTAATCGTCGGCGGTACTGAGCGAGCCCGTCGCACGGCGCAGACGGAAGGTGTCGATATCCAGTGCCGACGAATAGCCGGGCTTGCTGCGAATCGCGTTGAACAGATCGTCCCAGTAAGACTGCTTCGGATGATAGGCAACCAGCTTTTCGAGCGTGCTGCGGTACGTCGCATCATCTTTCACGCGTTGCGCGCACGTGCCGAGCAATTGCAGTTGCGACTCGTCGGGCGCGTGACCGGCGCGCACTTGCGCATCGACACCCGGCTTGAGCAGGCTCACCACATTGGCGCAATCGTTTGACAGGTAATAAGACTGCACGAGCAAAGTGCGCATGTCGGGATCGCTGCCGCCCGACTTCAGATAACGTTGCGCGACCTTCGCAGACTGTGCGTAGTTTTTCTGCTGGAAGTAAATGCCTGCAAGCGCCGCCGTGGTGCGCTGCTCGTCAGCACCGGTCAGGCGTCCTGAACCCAGCAAAGTTTCGTAGGCCTGGGCAGCCACACCGGATTCACCGGCTGCCGCTGCCGCGGCGCCGCGCATCTCCTGAATCATGTAGCTTTCATAGGGCGTTTTGCCCGGCACCGCGTCGGCCTGATCGATCTTCGTCAACGCGTCCTTGTACTTGTGCGCGCGATACAGATCCTGCGCGGCGTTCAGCGGCTTCGCCACGTCCGGCCGCAGCGTGTCCGCAGCATGAGACGTGACCGGCAGCACGACGAGCGCGGACAGCCCTCCGATAGCGGCCGCGATGACGGCGCGCTTGAAGCGATGATGGATCGTTAGCATTCCACTTCCCTATTGCATGTACTGCTCGTTGCCGATCAGGCCGATTTTCGTCGCGCCCAGTCGTTGCGCGGACGCCATCACCTCCGCGACATCCTTGTACGGCACCAGCTTGTTAGGCCGCAGATGAATTTCCGCCTGAACCGGTTCGGCCGCCACCTGTGCAAGCCTGGATTCCAGCGCCGCGCGGTTAGGCACCGGCTGGCCGTTCCAGGTCGTGGTGCCGTCGAAGTCGATATCGATCTGCACCACTTCAGGCTGCGTGATCGGTGGCGGCGGATTGCCGACCGGCAAGTTCATCTTGATGGCATGCGTCTGAATCGGAATCGTGATGATCAACATAATCAGCAACACCAGCATCACGTCGATCAGCGGCGTGGTGTTGATATCGACCATCACATCCGGTTCGGAGCTGCCACCACCCGAAGATACGTTCATTCCCATGATCACCTCCTGTCGACCAGAGTTGGCGCTTTAGCTGTCGACCAGAGTTGGCGCTTTAGCGCTTACTCTGGTCCCATGCAAAGCTCTTACTCTGGTCCCATGCAAAGCTGTCGACCAGAGTTGGCGCTTTAGCGCTTACTCCGATCCCATGCAAAGCTACCCCCCGCGCGCGGGCGGCTCAGTAATAAACGAAACCTTGGCAATACCGGCGCGCTCGCACGCAGTAATGACCCGGCCGATGAATTCATAACGCGCGCTCTGATCGCCGCGAACGTGCACTTCCGGTTGCGGCGTCATGACCGACACGGTTTTCAGGCGTGTCAGCAGCGTAGGCCCATCCACCTGCTTCTCGTTCCAGAAGAAATCGCCGTCGTGGTTGATCGCAATGACGATACTTTTTGGCGTGGTCTGCAGCGGCTGGATCGTCTCCTTCGGCAGTTGCACCGGCACCGTATGCGTCACCACCGGAATCGTGATCAGAAAGATGATCAGCAGAACCAGCATCACATCGACAAGCGGCGTGGTGTTGATACTGGAGATGACCTCGTCGTTATCATCCTGCCCAACGCTCATAGCCATGACAGACTCCGCTTATTGGACCAGCGATGCTTCACGAGCCGAAGCGCGTGCCGAGCGCCGGCTGCCGGCGAGCAGGACGGTGTGCAGTTGTGCGCCGAACGCACGAACACGCTCCATCACCGACTTGTTGCGGCGAACCAGGAAGTTGTAGCCAAGCACTGCCGGCACGGCGACGGCAAGGCCGATCGCGGTCATGATCAGCGCCTCGCCCACCGGGCCCGCGACCTTGTCGATCGAAGCCTGGCCGGCGATACCGATTGCCGTCAGCGCGTGATAAATCCCCCACACCGTACCGAACAGACCGACGAACGGCGCGGTCGAGCCAACCGTGCCCAGGAAAGCCAGGCCGTCTTGCAGACGGTTCGACACGTTGGTGATCGCACGCTCGACCGATGTATCGATCCACGTGTTGCGGTCGACGGCTTCGAGCAGTGCTTCGTCATGATGCTCGCCTGCCTCGATGGCCGTTTCGGCGATGAAGCGGAACGGCGACGATTCGTCGAGCAGCTTCGTGCCTTCAACCAGCGACGGCGCGGTCCAGAGTTGTTCGTCGGCGCTCTTCGCACGACGGTTCGCGCGGAACTGCTCGAGGAATTTCGTGATCATGATGTACCAGCTACCCATCGACATGAGCACCAGCAGAATCAGCACGAAGCGTGCAACGAAGTCACCGTTCTTCCAGAGCGCGCCGAGACCGTACGGGTTGTTGACGGTTTCGGACGTAGCCGGCGCCGGTGGCGGCGTTGCTTCATCTGCGGCCGGGGCGGCCGTTTGCGGTGCGGCGGTGGTGGCAGCGGCAGCGGCCGACGCGCTCGCGTCGCTCGCTTGCGCGTGGGCCATTTGCGGTGCCACAAAGGTATCCACCGTGGTTACGGCGAACAACATGGTTGCCGCCAATGCGGCGAGAGTACGCTTCTTCATGCCTGCTCCAAGTTCATTAGTACAACTTCTAAACCAAGACTGATAAATCGCTACCGGTACCGAACAGCCCGTGGGTTTCAGTTCAGGTTAAACGAGAACGGAACTTGCACACGGACAGCCTGGCCTTGGGAAACGCACGTGAACTGCTTGACCGCGTTGAAGGCCGCACGATCCAGTGAGGAATCGTCCGCCGACTTGGCAACACGTTCATTCGTAATATGGCCCTGCGGGTCGACTACAAATTCAATCAGCACATCACCCGTCACGTTGTTCTCCTGCGCTTCCTTCGGGTAGCGAATCGACGAACGGATCTGATCCGAGTTCGGGCACACGACCCCTACTTCAGCGCTCACGGGCTTGCTCGGCGCAGGCGGCGCCGGCGGTGCGGGGGGCGCGACAGCGGGCGCCGATACGACCGGTGCGGCCTGGTGCGTGATGGTCGGCTGGGGCGGCGCTTGCACCTGCACTTCCGGCGGCGGCACGAACGGCGGCGGCGGCGGTGCGAACTTCGGCGGCGGCAATTGCACGGTAGGCAACGGCGGCGGCGGAGGCGGCTTCACCGGCTCGATGATCTTGGTTTCGATAGGATGCTGGATGACCTGCACGACCTTGGTGGCAAGGCCATTGATGAGTGCATAGATCAGCACGATGTGCAGGAGCAGAACAACTGCGATGCCGCCGAAGCGGCGTACTGGATTTTGCTGCTTGCGCCCAAACTCACGCGGGCGTCCTGGCCTCTCCATACGGGCCGTTGCTGCCGGAAATTGCCCTTCGACTTTCGTACCCACCTTTACTCCTCCGGCGTGAACCGTCCATTTCTGTCACTGCAGTGCGCTTACATACGGCAAACAACGTTCACTTCAGACAATCACACTCATCACCCATGTCCTTGATTTGCAGTCCAAACTTTGTGCTGCAATGCCCAACCCTGGTGCAATGGCACGGGTACGGCTGTGAGACACCACGACGGCACTTCACACCAGGCGAACGCCCATCTAAGTAGAACTACTAATGGATAAAATTCGACCCGCCCATTTCGGTCTGGCATGAACATGCTGAAGACAATTTGATCGAAGCGCGCTGCGGCTCGTGAACTTTTTGCGCGTTTGTCACCTGCATTTCATGGGAGGCAACAATAGCAGGACAAAAAATACGGGGTCAAACTTTTTTTGATGGGAGCATACTAAGTTTAGAGAGAACACTCTAACTATTGCCCTATTCGCGTCGCTCTAAAAGAATAAGCGCGTGTCGAACAGATGCGAGCGCGCCTTTCGTGGCTCGCCAATTGGGATGCAGCCGCTATTGCGGGCTTCCATGGCACGCGATGAACTGCTGACGGGTTACTGGCGATACGTGGCGCAAAAGCCTGCTGGGTGTGCGTTGCGCGAGGGCTGCGCGGCAACCTAGACGGATCCCGAACAGGTCACCCAACGTACGTTTCAAGCGCTGACCAGAGGTCTGCGTCAAGGGCGGGAAGATAGCAGAAGAAAAACACTGTTTCCAAATCTTTTTAGCGGTATTTACGACACTCTAAATATACATTTCAATTACGCCATTTATATAATTACAAATTAGTTTCAATCAATTACATATAGCCGACGTTGACGATAATGCCCGACTCGGGCATGCCGGGCGTCTCGACAACACGCGTCCATGGAACCCCAGTGGCCAGTTGGCTTAAGCGTGACCCGCCACGTGCTGCTCTCCAGACCGGACGAACAAACCGGAGCGGCGCAAAGCCGACTGCGCCGCTCCGATGCTTCAACCGTTGGTTCCTTCGCTCGCGACGACTGCGGTGTCGTTCCGCGTACGCGCGAGCACGGGACGCAAGGCCGCACCGGTGTGACTCGCCGCAACACGGGACAATCCTTCGGGATCCGTAGCAGCGACAATCGTGCCACCACCCACACCACCTTCCGGACCGAGGTCAATGATCCAGTCCGCCTCGGCAATCACGTCGAGATCGTGTTCGATGACGACGACACTATGACCACCATCCGCGAGACGATGCAGCACGCGAATCAGCTTCGCGACGTCGGCCATATGCAAACCGACAGTCGGTTCGTCCAACACATAGAGCGTGTGCGGCGGCTTCTGACCACGCCGCGTGATGTCGTCACGCACCTTGCTTAGCTCGGTGACGAGCTTGATACGCTGCGCTTCGCCGCCCGACAAGGTAGGCGACGGCTGACCGAGCGTCAGATAGCCGAGCCCGACATCTTTCATCAATTGCAATGGATGCGCGATGTTCGAAATCGGCGCGAAGAACTCGACGGCTTCGTCGATTTCCATGGTCAGTACGTCACCGATATTCTTACCCCGCCACGTAACCGCCAGCGTCTCGGGATTGAAGCGCTGCCCGTGACAAGCGTCGCACGGCACCTTCACGTCGGGCAGGAAACTCATGCCGATGGTGCGCACGCCCTGCCCTTCGCAAGCGGGACAGCGTCCTTCGCCGGTGTTGAACGAGAAACGCGATGCTGTGTAGCCACGCGCGCGCGCTTCGAGCGTGCCGGCGAACAGCTTGCGGATCGCATCCCACACACCGATGTAGGTCGCCGGACACGAGCGCGGTGTTTTGCCGATCGGCGTCTGATCGACTTCGAGCACACGGTCGATGGTTTCCCAGCCGGTGATCGCATCGCACCCTTGCCAGGCATGTGTGACGTTCAGCGGCGCTCGCGGCGCCGTGCGCGCCAGCACGCTTGAGCGCCGGTTCGCCGCCGGCTGGGTCTCGGCCGCCGCACGCGCACGCCGTGTGGCCGGCGACGACAGCACCGAGCGCCCCACCGCATCCAGCAGATTGGCCATCAGCACGTCGCGCGCGAGCGTCGATTTGCCCGAACCGCTCACCCCTGTCACCGCCACCAGCCGTGAAAGCGGAATGCCGACGGTGACGTTCTGCAGGTTGTGCAGCTTGCCGCCATGCACCGTCAGCCAGTTCTCCGGCACCGCGGCGGCGCGCTTCGTCGGCGCGGCCACCTCGCGGCGCGGCTGCAGCGGATGCACGATCGGATTGGCGAGAAACTGCCCGGTCAGCGAATCGGGCTGCGCCGACAGATCGGCCACGCTGCCCTGCGCGACCAGCGTTCCGCCGCGCTTGCCCGCGCCCGGCCCGATATCGATGATGTGATCGGCACGCCGGATCGTGTCCTCGTCATGCTCGACCACCACCAGCGTATTGCCCTTTTCGCCCAGCTTGCGCAAGGCATTGAGCAGAATCTGGTTGTCGCGCGGATGCAGGCCGATGGTCGGTTCGTCGAGCACGTAGCACACGCCTTGCAGGTTGCTGCCCAGTTGCGCGGCGAGCCGGATGCGCTGCGCTTCGCCGCCCGACAGGCTCGGTGCCGCGCGATCGAGGCTCAGATAACCGAGCCCGACTTCTTCCAGAAATTGCAGGCGGCTGCCGATTTCGCTGACCACGTCGCGCGCGATTTCCGCGTCCCGACCGCTCATCTCCAGGGTGTCGATCCATGCACGCGTATCGGACACCGTCCATTGCGCTACGTCGACGATGGCCTGCTCGCCGAAGGTGACTGCGCGTGCAGTTGGGTTCAGACGCGTGCCGGAGCAATCCGCACACGGTTCGTCGACGAGGCCCTCCGGTTCCTGCTCCTCGGAAGGCAAGCTCTGCTCGCGGCCGCGGTTGTCGTCGACGATCACGGTGTCGTCGTAGGCCGCGCGTTGTTCGCGCGTCAGTGCGAGGCCCGTGCCGACGCATGTCGTACACCAGCCATGCTTGCTGTTGTACGAGAACATGCGCGGGTCGAGTTCGGGATAACTCGTGCCGCATACCGGACAGGCGCGCTTGGTGGACAGTACCTTCACCGCGCCGAGTTTCGCCGTGGGACGGCCGCCGCTGATCGCGTCGTGCAAACCGTCGAGCGGCGCCAGCAGATGCATGACGCCCTTGCCGATTTCCAGCGTCTGATCGAGCGCCTGCCGCAGTTCCGCTTCCTTATCCGGCGATACGACGAGGTCGGTCACCGGCAACTCGATCGTGTGCTCGCGGAAACGATCGAGCTTCGGCCACGGGTCCACCGGCACGAACTCGCCGTCCACACGCAGATGCGTATTGCCGCGCGCTTTCGCCCACTTCGCGAGATCGGTATAGACGCCCTTGCGGTTCACGACCAGCGGCGCGAGGAAACCGACGTGCTGCCCTTTGTGATCGCGCAGCAATTGCGCCGCAATCGATTCGACGCTTTGCGACGTGACCGGCGTGCCGTCGTGGATGCAGTGCTGCAGACCGAGCTTCACATACAGCAGACGCAGGAAGTGCCACACTTCGGACGTAGTCGCCACGGTACTCTTGCGACCGCCGCGCGACAAACGCTGCTCGATCGCGACGGTGGGCGGAATGCCGTACACCGCGTCGACCTCGGGTCGACCGGCCGGCTGCACGATGGACCGTGCGTATGCGTTTAGCGATTCGAGGTAACGGCGCTGGCCTTCGTGGAACAGAATGTCGAAGGCCAGCGTGGACTTGCCCGACCCGGAGACACCAGTAATCACGTTGAATTTGCCGTGCGGAATATCCACATCCAGCGATTTCAGATTGTGCTCGCGCGCATTGACGATGCGCACCACGTCCTCGCCTTCGATCGCCCGCCGCGCACGCGCCGCGCTCAACGCCCTTTGCAACGGCACACCCTGCGATTCCGGTTCGGCCGCCGCGTTCATGGCGCGGTCGTATTGCAGCAATGCCTCGCCGGTATGCGATTCCGGACAAAGTTTGACGTCTTCCGGCGTGCCCGCGCACAGCACCCTGCCACCGCCGTCGCCGCCTTCGGGACCGAGGTCGATCAGCCAGTCGGCAGCACGGATCACGTCGAGATTGTGTTCGATCACGATCAGCGAATGTCCGCTCGCCAGCAGCTTGCCGAACGCCTGCATCAGTTTGGCGATGTCGTCGAAATGCAGGCCGGTGGTCGGCTCGTCGAACATGAACAGGCGTTTTGCGACCGGCTGCTTCGCGCTGCGCGCGGTGCGCGCCTGTGCTGATTCCGCGAGGAAGCCGGCGAGCTTGAGCCGCTGCGCTTCACCACCGGATAACGTGGGCACCGGCTGGCCAAGCTTCACATATTCGAGACCCACGTCGACGATCGGCTGCAGCACGCGCAATACTTCGGCATCCTTGGCGAAGTAGGCGGTGGCTTCGCTCACCGTCAACTCCAGTACGTCGGCAATGCTCAACGCACGCGCCGGTTCGCCGCGCTCGATTTTCACTTCGAGCAGCTCCGCGCGATAACGGCGCCCATCGCAATCTGGGCAGCGCAGATAGACGTCGCTCAGGAATTGCATTTCGATATGCTCGAAGCCCGAGCCGCCGCAGGTCGGGCAGCGCCCATCGCCGGAGTTGAAGCTGAACATGCCGGGGCCGTAACCGCGTTGCTGCGCGAGCGGCGCCTTGGCGAAGAGCTTGCGGATTTCGTCGAAAGCACCGACATAGCTGGCCGGATTCGAGCGCGCGGTCTTGCCGATCGGCGACTGGTCGACAAATACCACGTCGGTGACCTGGTCGGCGCCGGTCAGGCTCCTGAACGAGCCGGGCGTTTCGGTGGCGAGACCGAAATGCCGCGCCATGGCCGGATACAAAACGTCCTGCAGCAAGGTCGACTTGCCGGAGCCCGACACGCCCGTCACGCAGACAAGCCGCTGCAGCGGGATCTCGACCGTGACGTCGCGCAGATTGTGTTCGGTTGCGCCTTCTAGCACGATGCGCGGCGTGCTGTCATCGACCGGACGTTGTGACCAGTGCGCCGCGTCCGCCACATGTCGGCGCCCACCCAGGTACTCACCAGTCAGCGTGCCAGAAGAGCGAATCGCCTCAGGCGCGCCGTCGTAAATAATCGAACCGCCCCGTTCGCCTGGCCCCGGACCCATGTCGATCAGCCGATCCGCCGCGAGCATCACCGAGGGATCGTGTTCGACCACCACCAGCGTATTGCCCGCATCGCGCAACCGATGCATCGCCTCGACGATCCGGTTCAGATCGCGCGGATGCAGGCCGATGCTCGGCTCGTCGAGCACGAACAGCGTTTTGGTCAGCGACGTGCCGAGCGCCGTGGTCAGGTTGATCCGCTGCACCTCGCCGCCGGACAGCGTGCGGCTTTGCCGGTCGAGCGTCAGATACCCAAGGCCGACGTCGCACAGATATTTGAGGCGCGTGCGTACTTCGGCGAGCAACAGCTTGAGTGCGTCGTCGAGCAAGGCGCTAGGCAAGCTGATCTCGTCGAAGAAACGCCGGATGCGCTCGATCGGCATCAGCATCAGATCGTGCACGGTCAGACCCGGCAAGGCTTCGAGTTGTGCACGCTTCCACTCGACGCCACGCGGCATGAAGCGCTTTTCGGCCGCCAGCACCTCGTCCGCATTCTGCTTGCTGCCGAGGCGCCACAACAGCGATTCCGTTTTCAGACGCGCGCCGCCACAGGTCTCGCACGGCGTATAGCTGCGGTACTTCGACAGCAATACGCGGATGTGCATCTTGTACGCTTTCGATTCGAGATACTCGAAGAAGCGTTTGACGCCGTACCAATGGCTTTGCCACTTGCCGTTCCAGTCCGGCGAACCGTTGATGACCCAGTCGCGTTCGGCGTGAGTCAGCTCGCCCCACGGCGTGCCGCGGCGGATATCGGCTTTCGCCGCGTAGCGCATCAGGTCGTCCTGGCATTCTTTCCAGGCCGGCGTTTGCATCGGCTTGATCGCGCCGTCGCGCAGCGTCTTGCGCGCGTCGGGAATCACCAGACCGAGGTCGACGCCGATCACGCGGCCGAAACCGCGGCAGACTTCGCACGCGCCGTACGCCGAGTTGAACGAGAACAGCGCCGGCTGCGGATCCGCGTAACGAAGGTCGCTCTCCGGGCTGTGCAGACCGGTGGAGAAACGCCAGATTTGCGGCTCGGCTTCTTTGGCTTCCGGTGCCTCGGGCGCGGCCGGCAGCACGTAAATATTGACGCGGCCGCCGCCGCGCTTGAGCGATGCCTCGATCGCTTCGACCACCCGTTGCTTGTCGACCGAACTCAACCGGAAGCGGTCAGCCACCACGTCGAGCAGCTTGCGCTTGCCGGTGGGTGAGTCGACTTCGCGCTGCGCCTGTACACGCGTGTAACCGCTCGCGGAGAGCCATTGCTCCACTTCCTGCTCGGACGCTGTCTCCGGCAACTCGACCGGGAACGTGACGACCAGCCGCGGATCATGCTCCGCGGTGCGCTCGAGCAGTTCGGCGTAGATCGTTTCGGGCGTGTCGTGGCGCACCTGCAGCGCGGTCTTGCGATCGAACAGTTCGGCCGCGCGCGCGTACAGCAGCTTCAGGTGATCGTTGAGCTCCGTCATGGTGCCGACGGTGGAGCGTGAACTGCGCACCGGGTTGGTCTGGTCGATTGCAATGGCGGGCGGTACGCCGTCGACCCGGTCGACTTGCGGCCGGTCCATGCGATCGAGAAACTGCCGGGCGTAGGCGCTGAAGGTTTCGACGTAGCGCCGCTGCCCTTCCGCGTACAACGTGTCGAACACGAGGCTCGATTTGCCGGAGCCGGACGGCCCGGTGACGACTGTCATTTCGCCGGTTCGTACATCGAGATCGACGTTCTTCAGGTTGTGCTGGCGCGCGCCGCGAATGCGGATAATTCCGTTAGATGCCAATTTTTCCGACCGTCTGAATGAGTGGACCACCTCTCACGGACGCCTCGCGACCGCGCAAGTTCGGGATACCAGGCTGGCGGAACGACACGCCAAAGGCCGGGTTGTAGGGGGATACTATACTGTATATTTATACAGGTGCGACCTGAAGGTCGCTATCGCAACTGTCTTGCCGATAGCAATCGGACAAGACCTGCTGTTCTGCCAGCAGTAGCCTACTCGATCGTGCGTCGCCGGTAACGGCGGGGTGCGGAGCATCGAGGACACCAACCGGGGTCGAGAGACCTAGTCCGAGCCGTGAGGCAGAGGCGACACCTGCAAGCATCAATGCGGGAGCTGGAAGGGCTCGGGTGGCATGGTTAATGAAAGTGAATTCTCGCAAGCGTCGTGAATACAGTCCAGCCAAAGACGCTGTCAGGCTGAGGGCAAAAGCTATGCGATCGGGTGCGGACAGTCTGTTATGGACGCACGCAGAACATTGTGTCGCCGGCGTAAAGAGGGAACCGTCGCCATCCCGTTGCGATAGCGGAACAGGGTAAGCCCATCTCGCCGCCCCCTGGGCAGGCCGACCGCAAGGAAAGCTGTTGGCGGAGTGGGTAAAGGAGGTTGGAGAAAGCGAATGCCGGGCTGTAATGGCGTGGATACGGGTTGAGATATTACCCGACACGAAAGTGGGCAGACTTCCAACTGGTCTCTCATCACGAGATAACCGGCATGATCCTTGAGGGCTGGAAAGCAAATGAACGGGCAGTCGACGTGTGCACTGGCCGACCACGCACTGTCGTGGCACAGCATTGACTGGGCCAAGGCATATAGCGTGGTCAAAAGAATGCAGGCGCGTATCGTGAAGGCAACCAAGGAAGGCCGCTGGAACAAGGTGAAAGCCTTGCAACGGTTGCTGACCTGCTCGTTTCACGGCAAAGCTTTAGCCGTGAAACGCGTGACGGAAAACCAGGGCAAACGTACCCCGGGTGTAGATGGCGTGCTGTGGTCTACCCCGGATGCCAAATACGAGGCAATAGGCTCGCTACAGCGACGCGGCTATAAGCCGCTGCCGCTTAAACGGATCTACATTCCAAAAAGTAACGGGAAGCTGCGCCCGCTGAGTATCCCGACGATGCAGGATCGGGCGATGCAGGCGCTTTACCTGCTCGCGCTCGACCCTGTGTCGGAAACGATATCCGACGCGCAGTCCTATGGATTCCGCAAAGAGCGATCCACGCACGATGCGATAGCACAATGCTTCCTGAACGCGCGATACCACGGCAACCCAAAGGATCGGGGCGCACGAGTATCAGCTCAGTGGATACTCGAAGCTGACATCCGCGGCTGTTTCGACAATATCGACCACACGTGGCTTTTACAGAACGTGCCAATGGACACGGCTGTGTTGAAGAAATGGTTGAAGGCCGGTTACTTGAAGGATGGCACCCTCGCACCGACTAACGATGGAACGCCGCAGGGCGGTATCATCAGCCCTGTACTGGCAAACCTGGCTTTAAACGGGTTGGACAATGCGTTATCGTCCGCCTTCAGGAATGCGTCACAGCGGGCTATCAACAAAGTCAACATGGTGCGATACGCCGACGACTTCGTCATCACTGGGGCAAGCCGGGAGGTGCTGGAGGAGAAGATCACTCCAGTCGTCACGGCCTTCCTTGCTTCACGAGGGTTAGAGCTTGCTCCAGAGAAGACGAAGATCACTCATTTGACTGAAGGCTATGACTTCCTCGGCCAGCACATCCGGCGATATGGCAGCAAACTGCTCATCAAACCGGCGCGCAAGAACGTTCACTCGTTCCTACAAAAGGTCAGGAGTCTGATTCGCAAACTGATGGGCGCCCCGCAAAGGCAACTCATCGATACTCTCAACCCGGTCATCACTGGTTGGGCGATGTACCACCGGCACATCGTAGCGAAGAAAACCTTCAGTTATGTGGACAGCCAAATCTGGTACGCGTTATGGCAATGGGCGCGACGACGCCATCCGAAGAAACTGGGACACTGGGTGTACCAGCGTTACTTCCACCAGTTCGGGCTGCGGCACTGGGTGTTCGCCGCACGCACGGACGAAGTGGATGACACTGGCTCCCCGATCTACCGGGAGCTTCGAAAAGCGTCGGCCACGCCGATTGAGCGGCACCCGAAGGTCCAATCGGACGCCAACCCTTACGACACCGAGTGGTTCACGTACTTCGCGCAGCGCGCTGCGATCCGAAGCCGCAAGTCCCGCTCCCGCAGAACGTTACCCAAAAGCAACGCGCATGCGGTCGTCTGGCCCTAACGCCGGTACACATGCTGGTCGAACGTCGTTGACCGGGTTGGCATGAGCCAGCCTTATTGAGGCTTGAGCCGTATGCGGGGAAACTCGCACGTACGGTTCTTAGGGGAGGACGCGACGGCAACGTCGCGTCCTTACCCGACTTTTCCATGACACGGCACGACTGCGCGTTCGCAGCGCCTCGGGCCAGGAATGGCGGCGCCGAGCGCGCCCCGATCGGCCGACCAGCAAGCGATGTGCCGTTTCAGAGGAACCGCGCAGTCGTCAGGAAATGGCGGCGGCGGGAGGGAAATGCAAGGTTTTCCGGCGCAGCGCGGGGCCGCGCGCAAGCCGGAACCAGCCGGGTCTGCCCGACCCTAGCCGAAGACGCTTTCCATGTTAAACCGGCCCATCACCGGCTCCGCCGGTTCCGAAGCGGCCTGCGCCACTCCGCTTCCGCCCAGCGCGTAAGCCACGCAGCGTTTTGCCAGCACCTCGGTCGGATCGACAAGCTGCACCACCAAACCATCCGGCCGCTTCAGCGTCGAACCGCGCAGCAGCAGCGGCAACTCGGTGCAGCCCAGCACGATGACCTGCACGCCTTGCGCGACCAGATCATCCACCGCAGCGGCGAGGTCGTCACAGCACTCACCCGACGTGTAGCCCGCCTTGGCGCCACTCGGCCCATAAATCGCGTTCATGAGCCGGGCCTGGGCGGTCGCGGCTGGCGCGATCTGCACGAAGCCGCATGCTTCGAGCGCCTTCTCGTAGACCCGGCTCGCCAGCGTGCCCGAGGTGGCCAGCACACCGACTTCGCGCAGGCTCGGGAAAGCCTCGCGCAGATAATCGGCGGTACAGGTCAGCATATTGACGATCGGAATGGTCAATGCCGGCTGAATCCGATCGACGAACGCATGCGCCGTATTGCACGGAATCGCGATGAGATCGGCGCCGCCCTCTTCGAGCGTCTTGCATGCGGCATAGAGCGCGAGCGTCGGATCGTCGCCGTTGCCGAGCAGCGCTTCAGTGCGATCCGGAATCTGCGGATTCTGCTCGACCATTACCTTGATGTGGTCCTGATCGCGGGCGGCCGGCGTGTTGCTCACCAGTTTCGCCATGAAATCGACAGTCGCCGCCGGGCCGACACCGCCCAGCACGCCCACCTTGAAACGCCGCTCCGGCTGCACATATTGCGCCGCTGCGACGTAGCGCGCGTAGACGAGATTGGTATCGACGAAAGGCACTTCCAGCGTGCCGAGTGCGCGCGCCACCAGGGGGATTTCGGCGAGTCCGGGTACGATGATCTCCGCGCCTTGCGCAATGAGGTCCGCGCAAGCGGTGCGCAACAACTCGACTGGCCGGCCGTACAGATGCCCGCATTTGATGCCCTGGTCGCCGTACACGGCGCTCGTTACGCAATCGACGCCCGCTTCGTCACGTGGATGCAGCACGTCGAACCGCGCATTGTCGAAATAGCGTTCGAAAAGGCCGTGGCGGCGGATCGTGCCGGAAGTCAGCACGCCGATACGGCGGACCGATGGGAAAGCCTGTCGCACGTGCGCTGAGAGCGCAGCCATGATGTTGGCGATCGGCGGCGCCACGTTCGCCGAGAGTTCGTCGATGAAGGTGTGGCTGAGGAAGCACGGCAGGACGATCGCGTCGACACCGCGTTTCTCGAAGGCGCGAATCGTGTCGAACACGTGGATCTTGAATGGCGCGCTCGCGGCGCCGGGCGTCGCCGGTCCTTGCCACGAATGCTGCTCGAGGATGAAGTCGAACGGCTTGGCCGCGCCGGGCCGGCGCCAGGCCGCGGTCATCCTGCTCAACACGTCGACGCTTGCGAGCGGCGACGCGCCCGTCACCACACCCAGCGAACGATGACGATACATGATGGCTTTCCCCTGTCGTTTTTTCAGTTCGCCTTGATATTAGGATGCTTTCGGGGATTCAGGATGTTGTTAATCACGAAATAGCGGGTTTATGCCTGGCTGAGTGCTTACTGAAGGTTTTCCTGCGGTGGCGCCTGTCCGTATTTTGTAATGGGCTGATTGGTGTTGCTCTTGTTCGGGGCATATGGAACTCAGTTGCCTGCGCGGCGCTTGTTGTCAGTGTTCTTAGGGCTTTGGCCGTTCCTTGATTTGTTAGTGGTCTATTAGTGTTGCCCCTGTGCGGGGCGGCACCTAC
>NZ_JALQCK010000050.1:0-75187 GCF_030464835.1 Paraburkholderia sp. WS6 | reverse complement strand
CCGCACAGGGGCAACGCTAATAGACCACTAACAAATCAAGGAAAGGCCAACGCCCTAAGAACACTGACAAAAAGCGCCGCGCAGGCAAAAACCCCAAAACCCTTATTTCGCCAACTTGGAATGCCGGCGGGAATAGCCAAAATAAATAACCATCCCAATGAGTAACCAAACCACAAACGCCACCCAGGTAACAGCCTGGAGATTGACCATCAAAAACAAACACGAGGCGACAGCCAACACCGGCACCACCGGCACACCAGGACACCGGAACGCCCGCGGCAACTCAGGATGCGTCTTCCGCAAAACCAGCACCGCAATCGACACCATCGAAAACGCGGCCAACGTGCCGATATTGATCAGCTCAGCCAGCACATTCAACGGCACCAGCGCGCCAATCAGCCCGAAGAAAATCCCCACGAGCCACGTCGTAAAGAACGGCGTAGCAAACTTCGGATGCACCCGGGAAAGCCGTGCAGGCAACAACCCATCCCGCGACATCGCGAAAATCACGCGCGTCTGGCCATAAGCCATCACCAGAATCACCGTCAGCATGCCCAGCACCGCACCAAGGTCGATAAAGCCCGCCACCCACTTCTGACCCGCCACCTGCAACGCGTAAGACACCGGATGCGAAATGTTCGCGAACTGCGCCGACGGCACGATGCCGGTGACCACAGCCGCCACCGCGACGTAGAGCACCGCACACACACCCAGCGACGCAATGATCCCAATCGGCAAATCGCGCTTCGGATCCTTCACTTCCTCCGCCGCGGAAGACACCGAATCGAACCCGATGAACGCGAAGAACATCACCGCCGCCGCGCCGAACACGCCGTTCCAGCCGTTCGGCATGAACGGATGCCAGTTCGCCGGCGTCACGTGGAAAACACCCACGCCGATCACCAGCAGCACCACGATCACCTTGATCGCCACCATGATGTTGTTGATTCGCGCGGATTCACGCACGCCAAGCGACAACAGCGCCGTGATCGCCATCATCACGAGGAAAGCGGGCAGGTTGAACCATGTCTCGTGCCCGGGCAAGGCGCCGGGCGCCGCCGTCAGCGCAACCGGCAAGCTCACGCCGAAGCCCGACAGCAACGATTGCAGATAGCCCGACCAGCCGACCGATACCGCCGACGTTGCCAGCCCATACTCGAGCATCAAGTCCCAGCCGATGATCCACGCGGCCAGTTCGCCGAGCGTCGCATACGAATACGTGTAGATGGACCCCGCAACCGGAATCGTCGAGGCGAACTCGGCATAGGCGAGCGCGGCGAACCCGCAGGCAATCGCCGCGATCAGGAACGACACCATCAGCGCCGGGCCGGCTTGAACCGCGCCCGTGCCGGTCAGCACGAAAATGCCGGTGCCGATAATGGCGCCGACGCCGAGGAAAGTCAGATCGAGCGCGCCAAGCGCTTTCTTCAGGCCGGCGTTCTGAGCGCTCGCGGCGATCATGTGCTCGACGCTCTTTTTACGAAACAGGGACATTGGCGGTGGGTCTCCAGTAGTGCACGCATCTTGCGCGCCGAATGTCGGGGAAACCCTCGATTTTAACGGATGCGCGCCTTTGCACCATTTTGGGACGGTGTTTTCAGCGCTTGAAGAGGAGGCGGAAAATGCCTGGTGAAAGCGATTTGGGCGTGACGTTTGTCTGAGGACAGCGCGCGGCGGAAAGGTTTTCACGCGTTGCATGCCCGGTCGGGCGCTATTTAGCGATCTGGGGAAGAAAGCTTCAACCGGCCATCGCCGGATTCAAGTCGACGAGACGGTTGCTCATCACATAGAAGGTCAGCTCGGCGTTATTGCGCAGCTTCATCTTTTCGAGCAGCCGGGTGCGGTACACGCTGACCGTCTTCACCGACAGCGATAACGCCATGGCGATATCCGTCAGCCGCTTGCCGGACGCGAGCATGCATAGCGTCTGGTATTCGCGATCCGAGAGCTTTTCGTGCGGCAATTGTTCGCCGTCGAAGGAGACGTAGTCCGCCAGCGCTTCGGCCATAGCCGGGCTGACGTATTTGCGGCCCGCCGCGACCTGCTGGATTGCGCCGATCATCTGCGCGGCGTCGACCGTCTTCGACAGGTAGCCGGCGGCGCCGGCCTTCAGCGCGCGTACGGCGTACTGGTCCTCGCGGTACATCGAGAACATCAGTACGGCCACGCGCGGCGCTTTGCGTTTCAAACGCTTGAGCACTTCGACGCCATTCATGTCCGGCAGCGAAATGTCGAGCAGCACCACGTCGTAGCTGTGTTGGGCAACGGCGTCGAGCGCTTCGGCGCCGCTTTGCGCCTCGGTGACTTCGCGCGCCACGCCGCGGTCGAGCAGCAACTGGCGGACGCCTTGGCGAACCACCGCGTGGTCGTCGGCGAGCAGGATGCGCAGGCTCATGATGGCGTGCTCACGATTGCAGCGCGCGACGCTCGGCGCCAGGTGCGCTCGCCAGCATCGCATCCCACGCAAAACGTGCCTGCACGAGCGTGCCGCGCGACGCGGTGCCGCTGTCGCCGCGGCCTGAGCCGATCCGGCGGGCGCTGATCCGCAGCGTGCCGTCGAAGGCGGCGCAGCGCGCCTGCATGCCGCTCAGCCCGAAATGGCCGCGACGGCTGCGGGCGGTGCGCGTCAAGCCGATGCCGTCGTCGCTGACGATCAAGGTCAGGTGGCGGCGGCCGGTCTCGATCCGCAGGTCGGCGGATTCGGCGCGCGCGTGCTTGGCAATATTGTTCAGTGCTTCCTGGGCGACCCGGAACACGGCCAGTGCCGCGTCGGTGGGCAGGCGCGTAAGCCGCACGTCGGCGGCACAGACGAAACTCGTACGCAGGTTCGTGCGCGCGGCGAAGTCGCCAGTCCATTGCGCCAGCGCGCCGACAATGCCCGCTTCGAGCGACGGCGCATGCAGTTCCGCGACGGCCTGGCGGCTGGCGGTGCACACGGCGTCGAGCGAACGATTCGCAACGGCGAGCGCGGCGGCGCACTGCGGCGGCGCATCGGCGGGCAGCCAGGTTTCGACGCCGGCAAGGGCGAAACGCGTCGCGGTCAGCTCGGCGCCGACGCCGTCATGCAATTCGCGCGCCACATGGCGGCAGGCAGCCTCCTGCGCCTGAACGAGCTCAGCCGACAGTTGGCGCACGCGGGCGCGCAGTTGCGCGAGTTCGCGCTCAGCAGCGGAGGGCGGCGCGGCGTGTGCAAGTGAAGGCGGAATGTGGGCGCTAAACGGGACGACGGTCGACGTATCCATGACTTTCCCTCTCAGGAAGCAGTGCAAACGGCGAAGCGGGTGCGCATCAGCGGCGCGAAGACGAAAGAACGCATGCGAGTCTCTGGCCTCCAGTGACGTCCTTTCGCGTCGTCCGCGACGGACAAATCGCTACGGCGCACCGTAACGAAATTTACATTCAGTAACATGATGATCGTACTACGGCCGACGTTTAAAGCGACCGATCATGCGCCGCGATGATATCTCATAAAAAAGAAAAAATGCAGGTGCACCAAGGGTTAGCGCGTACATTTCACGCAACGGTTGATGTTTTGCAACGCACGCAATGTAGGAATAATGCTGACGTCAAATGTCAGGGCGGTGGCGTCGATTTGTAACTGCGCAACAAAAAAGGAGCCCGAAGGCTCCTTTCTGGTGATTCCGCGGCGTGGGCCGCTCAATCTGAGCGTCCGCTTAGCCGACGAACGCTTTTTCGACCACGTAGTGACCCGGCGCGTTGTTGCTGCCTTCCTGGAAGCCCAAGTCGTCAAGCAGCTTGCGCGTGTCGCGCAGCATGTGCGGGCTGCCGCACAGCATCACACGGTCGTCTTCGAGCGAGAAGCCCGGCACGCCGAGGTCGACGAACAGCTTTTCGGTTTCGATCAGTTCGGTGATGCGGCCGCGGTTCTGGAACGCTTCGCGCGTCACCGTCGGGTAGTACAGCAGCTTTTCCTGCACCAGCTCGCCCAGATGTTCGTGCGCCGGCAGGTGATCCGTGATGTATTCCTTGTACGCCAGTTCGTCGACGAAACGGCAGGTGTGCGTCAGGACGACGCGCTCGTAGCGCTCGTAAATGTCCGGATCTTTAATGATCGACATGAACGGCGCGAGACCCGTGCCGGTGGACAGCAGCCACAGCGTTTTGCCCGGCAGCAGGTTGTCGGCCATCAGCGTGCCGACCGGCTTCTTGCCGATCAGGACTTCGTCGCCGACCTTCAAATGCTGCAAACGCGACGTGAGCGGGCCGTCTTGCACCTTGATGCTCAGGAATTCGAGGTGCTCTTCGTAGTTCGCACTCGCAAGGCTATAGGCGCGGATCAGCGGCTTGCCGTCGACTTCGAGGCCCACCATCGTGAACTGGCCGTTTTCGAAACGGAACGACGGATCGCGCGTGCAGGTGAAGCTGAAAAGCGTATCGGTCCAGTGATGGACGCTCAGGACTGTTTGTGAATTCAGGTTGCTCATGGCTTCTTGGATAGTGCGAAAACAAAGGCGGCCAGTCGTTTTAGCCGGCCGGCACGGCAAGGGCGATGCTGCGCTAACCCGAGATCGGGAATCACGCGCAATCCGCTATTTTACCGCGCCCGCTGCCCGAGGGCTTTGGCGCGGCGGTTGAGCGTGGTGAAGCGGGCTACCGGACCCGGAAGCGTCGGCGCCGGCGGTTGTGACGATCGGCGCCGCGAAGTACGTTGGCGTGGCTGCAGCCGCGCTTCAGCAAGGGTACGGCGATGGGCGAAAACCGCGCAGGGCGGCTGCCATCGGCTGTCCGGCATGCGCCGGATAGGCGCGCCGCGCGGGCAACATTTTCAGGATGATACCGAAACCCGCCGTGCACCGCAGCATTGACCCTGCTGATAAAACTGGCAAAAGGGCGGGAGATCGGTGCGAAAGGTGAGGAAATTGGGCCGTAAAGGCGAGATGCGCAGGGCGAGCGCGCTCACTGCTGTTCGCGCTGCATGGCCTTGCCGGGTTGGTACACAAAGGTTGATTGGCGCTCGGGCGAACAGCCGGAATCCACCGTTAAATAAGGATTCCAGCGTTTCCTGTTTTGATTACGCCGGAGCCGCCACGCGCTTCTTGCCGCGCTGCTTCAACACCCTCGCCTGCAGCACGATCACCAGCAGCAGGAAGACCCCACGAATCACCGATTGCCAGTACGCCGACAGGCTGATGAATCCCAGCCCGTTTTCGAAGTTCAGCAGATTGAACACCAGCCCAAGCAACAGCACGCCGGCGATCGTCATCGCAATCGAGCCTTCCCCACCGGTAAGCAAGGTGCCCCCGAGCACCACCGCGGAGATCGCGAACAACTCCCAGCCGACGCCTTCGTTCGGCTGCCCTGCACCGAACTGTGCGGCGAGGATCACGCCTGCCATGCCGGCGAGCAGGCCGCTTACGGCATAAGCCATCACCAGCGTACGGTCGACGTTCAGGCCCATTAGCCGCGCCGCTTCCTCGCTGCCGCCGATGGCCAGCGAATGCCGCCCGAAGCGCGTGCTGCGCAGCGCGAGCCAGCCGGCGATTGCGGCGACTGCCGCGACGATCCCCGGGATCGGCAGGCCGAACAGATCGCCTTGACCGAAGTTGCCGAAGTTCGAGTCGGCGGCGATCGACACCGCATCGTTCTTGCCGAGCAACAGCGCGACGCCGTGCGCGCCGAGGCTGGTCGCGAGCGTGACGATGAAGGGCAGGATTTTCAGCCGCGTGATGATCAGGCCGTTGAGCACGCCGACGGCCATGCCGGCCGCGCAGCCGGCCACGACCGCGACCCCGCCGCCGTACGCGCTGGTCAACGCGGCGACGACACTCGCGAGAGCCGCCACCGTGCCGACCGACAGGTCGATCCCGCCCGTGATGATCACGAAGGCCATGCCGATCGAGATCAGCGCGAACATCGAGTTGTAGCGCCAGAATGAGGTGATGTTGTAGGCCGAGCCGAAATGGTCGTAGCGCACGAGGCCGAGCACGATGAGCGTGACCAGTGCAAGGAGGATAGGAAGGTTCTTTTTCATCGCATCGAGTCCGGAGTGTCCTGCACGCTTTAACGCGAGCGGCGTTGCACATAAACCGCAGCGACGATGATGCCGGCCTTCACCACCAGTGCCGCCGCGTCGGGAATGCCGTGCGCGAGCAGCGTATAGCGCAGCAACTGGATGATCAGCGCGCCGATCAGCGTGCCGCCGATATACGCCTTGCCGCCCGTCAGCGCCGTGCCGCCAACCGCCACCGCGGCGATCGCATCGAGTTCGACGCCGAGTCCCACTACGTTCGCATCCGAGGACGAGTTCACCGAGATCGAGATCAGCCCCGCGAGTCCCGCGAGTGCGGCGCACAACGTGTAAGCGATCAGCTTGACGGTGGCAGTCGGCACACCGCACAGATAGGCGGCCTTTTCGTTGCCGCCGGTGATCAGCAGATACTGGCCGAACAGCGTTTTGCGCACGATCCACGCGAACAGCACGACCAGCGCGAGCATCAGCAGCACCTGGAACGGCACGCCGGCGACCTTGCCCAAAGCGATCCACTGGAATGCGGGCGTGTTGAACGCCTGCAGGCTGCCGTCGGTGACGACCTGGGCGATGCCGCGCCCGGCGATGAACAGCACCAGCGTCGCGACAATCGGCTGGACGGATAGCCTCGTCACCAGCAAGCCGTTGAAGACGCCGCACGCGGCCGCCGCCAGCACCGGCAGCACGAACGCGAGCGCGATGCCGCCCGGCCCCGGAATGTTCAGGAAGAGCATCGGCGCGAGCGCGCCCGAAATCGCCATCGAGGCGCCCACCGACAGATCGATGCCGCCCGTCGCCACGACCAGCGTCATACCGATGCCAACGATTACGATCGTCACCACCTGCGTCATGTTGACGTTGAAGGTTTGCAGCGACCAGAAGTGCGGGGTGAAGATCAGGTTGAAGAGCACCATCGCGAGCAACACGATCACTTCGCGTTGCATGGCCAGGTGCCGCCATTTCTTCACCGTCGATGCGGCCGCGGCGCGTGATGTAGCCGCGTCCGGCATAGGCGGCGTGGCTTGGGTATGCAACGACTCAGTGTGCAACTTAAGCGCCATGACGGTCGCCCTCCAACGCGTCTTCGATATGTGCGGTCTGGGCGGCTTCGACCAGTTGCGATTGGCCTTCGCTGCCGTAGGCGATGGCGTCCATGATGGCGGTCTCGCTCATGTCGGCGCCGTTCAGTTCGGCGACGGTGCGGCCGTCGCGGATCACCACCGCGCGGTCGGCCACCGCCGTCAGTTCTTCGAGTTCGGAGGCGGACAGCAGCACAGCGAGGCCCGCGTCGCGCAGTTCACGCACGATCTTCGCCACGTCGGCTTTGGCGCCGACATCGATGCCGCGCGTCGGCTCGTCGAGCAACAGCAGCGAAGGTTCGGCAGCGAGCCAACGCGCAAGCAGGACCTTCTGCTGATTGCCGCCAGACAGTTCGCGAATCGGCTGATCGGCCGAACGCAGCTTGATGCCGAGCGAAGCAATGAAACGGTCGACGATCGCCTGCTGTTTCTTCACGTCGACCACGCCGTTCTTCGCCAGCGTGCGCAAGCAGACGAGCGTGAGGTTGTCGCGCACCGAGAGTTCGGGGACGATGCCTTCGGCTTTGCGGTCCTCGGTGAGGTAAGCGAGGCCACGCGCGATCGCGTCCTGCGGCGACTTCAACGCCACCGTTTCTCCGCCAATCGACAATGAACCTTGTTCGAGCGGATCGGCGCCGAACATCAGGCGCATGGTTTCGGTGCGGCCCGAGCCGAGCAGACCCGCGAGCCCCACCGCTTCGCCCGCATGCACTTCGAGCGATACGTCGCTCACTTTCGGATGGGCGCTCAGGTGCGTCGCGGCGATCGCCTGTTTGCCGCGCCGCGCGAGGTTGGCTTCGCGCGCAGCGGCGTCTTCGTGCACGACGGCGGCGAGCGTGCGGCCGAGCATCGTCGTGACGAGTTGCAGTTTGTCCATTTCCGCCATCGTGCTTTGCGCGACCGTCTGGCCGTCGCGCATCACGGTGACGCGGTCGCATAGCGCATACAGTTCGTCGAGCCGGTGCGAGACAAAGATCACCGCGCGGCCGTCGTCGCGCAGTTTGCGCACCACAGTGAACAGCAATTCCACTTCGCGTTCATCGAGCGACGAGGTCGACTCGTCCATGATGACCATCTTCGCATCCGACGAGACGGCGCGCGCCAGCGCCACCATCTGCTGGATCGCGGTGGAATAGCGGCCGACCGGTTTCTTCACATCGATCTGCAAACCGAACGAATCGAGCAGGGCGGCGGCGCGTTGCTGTACCGCGCGCCAGTCGATCAGGCCGAAGCGGCGCGGCTCGCGGCCGAGGAAAATGTTCTCCGCAACCGAGCGGAACGGCACCAGGTTGATCTCCTGATAGATCGTGCTGATGCCGGCTTCACGCGCCTGCTTCGGCGTGCGGAAATCGACTTCACGGCCCTCGAAGCGCACGCTGCCCGAGCCGCGCCGATAGGCGCCGGTCAGGATCTTGATCATGGTCGATTTGCCGGCGCCGTTCTGGCCGATCAGCGCGTGCACTTCGCCGGCTGCCACGCTCAGATTGGCGCTGCGCAACGCGGGTACGCCGCCGAAGCTGATGCCGATGTCCTGCATCTGCAGCAGCGGCGACCGGGTAAGGGGCGCGTGTGGTGTCTGCGTGCCGGATTCCGTCACGGGTGTCCTCCTGATGCGTGTGCTGCTTCACGTGCTGCATGCGCTGGGCAGTGCGAGCCGCTGTGGCCGTTCGTTCGGGCTCCATGCAGGCGGTGTCGTCGAACCATGTTACGCCGCATAAAAGCGAAGCGACGGCCCGTGCTGCCACGAACGCGTCGCTCCGAACCCTTCCCGTCACCCGCCCCCCGAGGAGATTGATTCGGGGCGGGGACGTCCTACGGGCACAGCCCTCGAAGAGGCTTTCTTCGAGGTACGGAGCGCGTGGACACTCCGCTAAAGCGCTGCCCTCAAGCTGCACAACCGCGTGTACGACGGCGGCTGCCGATCAATAGCCGTACTGCATGCTCTGCTGCACGTTGCTCTTGTCGTAGAAGCGGTCCGAGACCTTGACCCACGTCGGGATCTTTTCGCCCTTCGCGTAACGTTGGGCGACGTCGCAGGCGAGCGGGCCGAAGAACGGGCTCGACTGCACGCTCGCGCCGAGTTCGCCGGCGGCGATCGCGTCCATGCCACCCTTGGTGCCGTCGATCGTGACGATCTGGATGTCCTTGCCCGGCTGCTTGCCGGCGGCCTTGATCGCGGCGATCGCGCCGAGCGCCATTTCGTCGTTATGCGCGTAGACGGCGGTCACTTCCGGGTGCGCCTGCAACAGCGTTTCCATCACCTGACGACCCTTGTCGCGCGCGAAGTCGCCGCTTTGCGAGGCGATGATCGTCATGCCCGGGTTCTTCGCGATGATTTCGTCGAAGCCCTTCTTGCGGTCGTTCGCCGCGGACGCGCCCGTGGTGCCTTCGAGTTCGATGACCTTTGCCTTGCCGCCGGTTGCCTTGACGAGCCAGTCTGCGGCGCGATGGCCCTGATCGATGAAGTCCGAGCCGATGAAGGTGATGTAATCGCGGCCCGCCTTGGCCACTGACTGATCGACGTCACGGTCGACCAGGATTACCGGAATGCCGGCCTTTTTGGCTTGCAGCACGACCGGCGCAAGCGGCTTTTCTTCGCGCGGCGGGAACACCAGCAGATCAACGTGCTGCGCGATCATGCTTTGAATGTCAGAGACCTGCTTGGAATTGGAGCCGTTGGCGTCGGTCATCACGACCTGCCAGCCGCACTTCGCGGCGATGTCCTTGAAGCTCTTGGTTTCCGCGAGACGCCACGGGTTGTTGCTTTCGGTCTGCGCGAAGCCGACCTTCAGCGGCGTCTTGCTGGCCAACTTCGGCAACGCGTCGTCGGCGTGCGCAGTGGCGACGCCGAACCCGATTGCCAGAGCCAGCAGCGAACCTGCCAGCGGACGAATCTGCTGCTTGCGCGCGTGCTTGCGCGACTGCGTGTTGAGCGACGCCATTGTCTTCCTCCAGTACCTGGTGAGGTGTATTTGCTTTTTAGTGTTTCTCCTGTCGGCCGAGCTGTTTCACCCTGACCGGACGTGCCGATTATTCCATCGGGAATTATTATCGGTCAATCACTAATAATATTAATTATTGGCTTTTCTGCCTCGGTAATTACCCTGACCGAACCGCGTTCGACGAGCGGTCCGTCGAGTTTGACGAGGCGATGCCGCACCGGTGCGCCCGCTGCGCGGTTGTGTTCTTCTTGTAGCAGGGTTTCGACGGCCCAGCGTCCCAGCTCGTAGTTCGGCAGCACCACCGTCGACAGCGGTGGATGCGTGTGGCGGGCAATTTCCTGGTCGTCGTAGCCGAGCACGGAAACGTCTTCGGGCACACGCAGGCCGAGTTGCTTCAGAGCCTCGATCGCGCCCAGCGCGGTCAGGTCGTTGGCGCAGAAAATGGCGGTCGGCGGATGCGCCTCACGCATCAGGGAGAGCGTCATTTCGAAGCCGACTCCCGAACTCCAGTCGCCGTCGCGCACCAGTTCCGGCGCGTACGGCAGGTCGGCGGTGGCGAGCGCCGTGCGATAGCCCTTGAGGCGGTCTTTCGAGGCGTCCTGCCACGGCTCACCGTTGATATAGCCGATCCGCCGATGCCCTGACTGCAGCAGATAGTCGGTCGCCAGATGGCCACCCGCGACCTCGGCGGGCACCACCGATGACAACCCGCCTTCGCTCGTGTAGCAGTTCAGCAGCACGGTGGGCACCTGCGAGAGCGCCGCCGGCAAGGTGACCTTGCGGGTGTAGACGGTCGCGTAGATCACGCCGAATACGTGCGGGTTCGACAGCGTCGCGTCGAGCACCTGCTTTTCGATGTCGGCGTTGCCGTGCGTCGAGTAGACGGCGAGCATCTTGCCGCTCGCATAGGCCGCATCGCGCGCGCCGTCGACGTTGACGACCGGATGCGGACTGGTGGAAATCTCGTCGGCCAGATAGACGATCAGGTTGCGTTCATCGTCCGACACCGATACCGGTTCGCGCAGCGACAGCCGGTAACCGAGGTCGTGCGCGGCCTTCAGCACCTTGTTGCGGGTGGTCTCGGAGAATTTTGCGCCGGTCGCGTTGTTCAGGACGAGCGAGACAGTGGATTGCGACACGCCGGTGAGCTTGGCGATGTCGGTCATGGTCGGGCGGCGTTGAGTCGATTTTTTCATTGTGCGGGCCGCGCTGCAGCGGCGCAAAAGCAGGAGCATGCCGGTGGCATTCGTGGTGCTGACGGTACCACTAATAATATGTGCGCGGCAACGTGCGCTAACCCGCCATGTGGGAGATTTGATAAGGCATGAATTGGCTTGTTCTGATGAATTTATTATTAATAATATTGACCGATGCGCTTTGGCGTGCGATTCTCGGTCGCGCGGAGCCTGACGGTTCCGCCGGCCGCGCGCTGTGCGCGGCACGTCATAGGAGAAATCGATGGGCGTTCATGCCGCCATTCGCCTGAGGCCCTGCCTTTTCTGACCATGCGCGACGTTTCCTTGAATCCGATCCGGCCGTTCGTCACTGAAGTCACTGAACTCACCGGGCTCACGTGGCTCGACGACCCCGCGATTGCTAAGTCGCTTGTCACTCTTACGGAGGGCGCCATGCACGTGGTGGTCGCGCCTGAAGTCGGCGGCGCGCTCGCGGCGTACTGCGAGTCGACGCCAGAAGGCCCGCTTCACTGGCTGCGGCCAGCCACGCAAGCAGCGTTCGATCAACGCGATCCGCTGCGCATGGCAAGCTTTCCGCTCTTTCCCTACTGCAACCGGATTCGCGACGCACGTTTCCAGTTCAACGGCGGCACAGTCGATCTGAACGGCAACGACCTGCGCTTTACGCACGCGCTGCATGGCAACGCGTGGCGGCATCCATGGCAGGTAGGGGCGCGCACGGAGAGTTCCGTGGAATTGCACTTCGAGCACGAACCGGATTCACGGCAGCCCGGCGACTGGCCGTTCCGTTATCGCGCGCAGCAGCGCATCGAGTTGGTCGGCGGCGCGCTGCGCATTACGTTGTCCGCGCAGAATCTCGGTGACCGGCCGATGCCCTTCGGCATGGGCCATCACCCGTACTATCCGCGCACCGCACAGACCCGCGTCTACGCCGAAGTGCAAGCGATGTGGCATGCCGACGCCGACGTGCTGCCCACGCATCTCGGCCCGCACCCTGCAGTCGAGGCGTTGCGCCACGGCATGTCGCCGGACGCGTTCGCGCTCGACAACAACTTTGCCAACTGGTCGCGCGAGGCGACGATTGCATGGCCTGACGAACACCGTCAATTGACGATGACCGCCGATGCGCCCTTCGATCATATGGTGGTATTCGCGCCCGCCAACGATGCGCAACTGTGCGTGGAACCGGTGACCAACACGACCGATTGCTTCAACGCGATGGGCATGCGCGAGCAGGTGGGCGGCTGCGTGTTGCAGCCGGGTGAGGAGATCGCGGCGGCGCTGAACTGGACGCCGCGAAGAGGCTGATGCGTGTAGTAGTGCGCGTTGATCAGCGCTGCCCTGCCGGCTTCATGTTCGCGGCGGGCAAGAGAAAAAGGCGGCCATGCCGTCTTTTAACGAAGCTCACTCGACTCGCAGCCGCGCCATATACGGCAAATGATCCGACAGCCACGCGGTTTCCTGCGTCGGCTGGATCCATTCGACCGGCTCCATGCCGCGCACGAACATCTTGTCGAGCGCGAGCGCCGGCGAGAAGGCCGGAAATGTGCGGCCGGACTCGCCGAGCAGCGTCGCCACTTCCTGCAGGCCGTGTTCGGCGAACAGCGGCACCGAGTCGTTGCGCCAGTCGTTGAAGTCGCCGGCCAGCACCAGCGGACCTTCCGGCGCTTCCTTCGCGATCCAGTGCGCGATCCAGTTCATCTGCCGCAAGCGCGCCGAGCGCGTGAGCGCGAGATGCGCGCACAGCAGCGTGACCGAATGACCGCCGAAGGTCGCGCGCGCCACCAGCAGCCCGCGCTTTTCGAAGCGATGCGCGGAGATGTCCCAGCGCCCACCGAGATCGAGCGGATGCGGCGACAGAATCGCATTGCCATGCCGCCACGACGGCTTGAAGACGTTTGGCCCAAGCGCGATTTCGAGTTCGGCCGCGCGAGCGATCTCGGTGGCCTGACAGTGCCAGACATCGCTCAACGGATCGCCGAGCGGCGAGCCGAAACTACTTGCCAATATCGGCGAGGGCATGCGCCGCGCCATCGCTTCCTGTAAAAAATACGCGTCCGCATGGGTCGACTGAACCCAGCGCTGCATCGCCTGCCAAGCCTGAAAGCCGAGCGGTGTGCGGCCCTTATGCAGATTCCAACTGACCGCAATGAAATCCTTGGGCGCTGCGCTCTCGCGGATCAATTCTTCTGGGTTTCGCATGCCGCGTTGTCCACGTGTTCTGTTGGGGGCTTCGGTTGTTCGCTTGGGTTATTCGTTTCGGTTCGCGCAGTTCGCATTGCACTAGTTCGTGCTGTTCGCAAGGCTCGCACGCACGCGATAAACCAGGCTCGGATTCTTGTCGACGATCGTCCAATTGACCCACTGACCAGGCGGCAGCTTCAGGCCGGGATGGCTTGCGCTCACCTGACGCGGTTGCGGCGGCAACTTGCAACCGGTGTCGGTTTGTCGTGCGGCGTCTTCCTCGAATGTTTCCTGGGCTTCGATCGACAGCGTGACCGTGCTCGCATCCGCCTGCAGCGGCGAGATCGTCAGCGTGCGCGCCAGATCGATGCTGCCGCCGGGCTGATCTTTACAGCCGACGTTATGCTGGACCATCTTGTGATGCGTGTCCGTGCGCGCCTGGCCGACGGTGGTGGTGCCGTCGAACGAATCGATCTGCTGGCCGTCGCGCATGACCTGCAACTGCCATTGCACGGCCTGTTGCGCCGCCCCTTGTTGCGCGTTCGCAAGCAGCGAAGTGCCGAACAGCGCGGCGGCTAGCACGGCCACGATACTGGTTTTCCACATAGAAGGTTTCTCCGGTCGCTGCGTCCGGCAGAGTAGACAGAAGGCCATCTTACGCCTGATGGGCTGAACGCCTTTCTGACACTTCAAACGGGGCCGGGTTCAGCAAAACACCATTTCCGATGAGGAGGTGAATCCCCAAGGGGACGTCCTCCGGGGCATCGCAGGAAACACACCCTTGTTAGCAGCAGATCCGCATGACTGCTGGCTTGCACGCGAATATGGCCTCGCTACACTGGACCTGAAACGGTGTCCATCAGGCGCCGCAGCAGCAAGACCAGCCAGACGGGGTGTGCGATGACAACAGCAATGGTCAAACAGGAAATCGCCGTGGCATCTTTCAGTCGGGTGTACGACCTCGATCAGGTCGAGACCGCGCTGAACGAGCTCAGCGAAGGGGCGAACGAGGCGCTGCGCGCCACGTACGAAAAGATGCTGAAAACCGGCAATCTGCGCTTTTGTGTCAAGCCGAACCGGATGCCGTCGATCGACGATCTGATCGACGCGCTGCCCAACTTTTCAGAACCGCTCGACGACATCCGCAAGCAGGTCGCCTTGTGTCTCGAGACTGAAGACCGGCTTGAACTGATGCCGATCCTGTTGCTCGGCGACCCGGGCATCGGCAAGACGCACTTTGCCAAGCAATTGGCGCGAATGCTCGGCACCGCGTACCAATACGTGGCGATGAGTTCGCTGACAGCGGGGTGGATTCTGTCGGGCGCATCGTCGCAATGGAAGAACGCGAAGCCGGGCAAGGTGTTCGATGCGCTCGTGAACGGCAGCTACGCCAACCCCGTGATTGCCGTCGACGAAATCGACAAGGCCACGGGCGATTCGCAATACGATCCGCTCGGCGCGCTTTACGCGCTGCTCGAACACGACACGGCGCAGACGTTCATCGACGAATTCGTGGAGATTCCGATCAATGCCGGCCACGTGATCTGGATCGCGACCGCGAACGACGAGCGCTCGATTCCGGAGCCGATTCTGAACCGGATGAACGTGTATGAGATTCCGCCGCCGGATCGTGACGGCGCACGCCGTATCGCTCAATCGATCTACGACGAGATTCGCTCGGCGCATAACTGGGGTCTGCGTTTTCCCGAAACGCTCGGCGACGCCGCGCTCGATGCGCTGAAGCTGGCCTCGCCGCGTGAAATGCGGCGCGCGATTCTGAATGGCTTCGGCGCGGCACGCATCGACGGGCGGGATCGGATCGAAGCCGGCGACATCCGTCTGGATTACGGAAATCGGAGGAAACCGATCGGTTTTTGAGCATTTTTGCCCTGTTTTTGACAGAAAGCCGCCTTCGGACGGCTTTCTGAGGACACGAAACAGGCGGTTCGACACTTAAAACAGGATGAATGTCGCAGCAATTGTTGCTAGTTTCGCGATTTCGGAGGGTTTGCGTCGGTCCGTCTTCCGCCAGACAGGCGTCCGGCGGCAAGGTTGTCGCCATAGCCGGCAATGCTCCGAGGACGCAGGGCGATGCCATCGCGCACATGAAGATTCGAGCGCGACAATCGTCGACGGCGTACACTGGTCTTGTCCGGCCCATACGTTTAAGCCCTGCTCAAGACCGAATGCCCGCAGTCGTCTGCCTGCGGGCATTTCTGTCTGTGCAGCGTCGTACAATTTTGTATAGCGGGTGCGTAAGGCCAGGTGCGTTCGACAGCGAGCGGTGTGCGGTCCTCGATAGCCGTACCCTGTCTTCATGATTATCGGGTGAACGAGGCAGCGCGCGGCGAGGTTAGCCGCGTCAAGGGACATGGATCAGATCGAATGTGTAGTGATCGGCGCTGGTGTCGTCGGTCTTGCCGTGGCGCGCGCATTGGCGGCGCGCGGGCGCGAGGTGATCGTGCTGGAAGCGGCGGAAGCGATTGGCGTGGGCACCAGCTCGCGCAATAGCGAAGTGATTCACGCGGGGATCTACTATCCGCGCGGTTCGTTGAAAGCGGCGCTTTGTGTGCGCGGTCGCGAGATGCTCTACGACTACTGCGTCGAGCACAACGTGCCGCACTCGCGCTGCGGCAAACTGCTGGTCGCCACCTCGCGCAATCAGATTCCTCAGCTCGAAAGCATCATGGCGAAGGGCCGTGAGAACGGTGTGCTCGACCTGATGCGAATCAACGGCGACCAGGCGCAAGCGCTCGAACCCGCGCTCGAATGTGTGGAGGCCGTGTTCTCGCCGCAGACGGGCATCGTCGATAGTCACCAATTGATGCTGGCGATTCAGGGCGACGCCGAGCGCGACGGCGCGGTGTGTGCGTTCCATGCGCCGGTCAAGGCGATCGAAGCGAGCAACGGCCGCTTCATCATCAACGTGGGCGGCAGCGCGCCGACCACGATCAGCGCAGCCTGCGTGATCAATAGCGCCGGTTTGTACGCGAATGCGCTGGCGCGCAAGATTCGCGGCCTCGACGCGCGGCATGTGCCGCCGCTTTATCTCGCGCGCGGCAACTACTTCAGCATCTCGGGGCGCGCGCCGTTCAGCCGTCTGATCTATCCGATGCCGAACGAAGCCGGCCTCGGCGTGCATCTGACGATCGATCTCGGCGGCCAGGCGCGTTTCGGTCCCGACGTCGAATGGGTCGATGTGATTAATTACGACGTCGATCCGCATCGTGCGGATTCCTTTTACGCGGCGATTCGCGCGTACTGGCCCGCGCTTCCCGACGATGCCTTGCAGCCTGCTTATGCGGGGATTCGTCCGAAGCTTTCCGGCCCAGGCGAGCCCGCCGCCGACTTCGTGATTCAAGGGCCGGCCGCGCATGGCGTGCGCGGGCTGGTCAATCTGTTCGGTATCGAGTCGCCTGGATTGACGGCATCGCTAGCGATCGCTCAGCGTGTCTGCGAACTGAGTGGGCGCGCTTAATTGTCGCACCCTCGCGTTTTCACCTCGCTTCTCGCCCCGCTGCTCACGTCATGCGAGCAACGGACATTCCGAGCGCGTAACGAGCGCGCGGGGGAGTGCAAATTCGGTTATCTCTATCATTTGGGTCGTCACGCGCGACAGCTTCATTGCTATCCTTAGGGACCGCTGTCATCAGAACGGCGATCAGTTCAATATAAATGGAGTGAGTCCCCATGAAATCTTCCCGTCGTACGTTTTTGATCACCAGCATTGGTGTGGCATCCACGTTTGCCCTATCGCGCCAGGCTTTCGCCGACGCACCGAAGGTCGCCGAGACCGACCCGACCGCACAAGCGCTCGGCTACAAGGCCGACGCGAGCAAAGTCGACAAGGCCAAGTTCGCGAAATACGCAGCGGGCCAGGACTGCGGCAACTGCAGCTTCTATCAAGGCAAGCCGACCGACCCCTACGCGGGCTGCCCGATGTTCGCGGGCAAGCAGGTCGCGAGCACAGGTTGGTGCAGCGCATATAACAAGAAGGCCTGATTACGTTTCAGCCGCATACACATTCAGTGTCGCGGTAAATGCGCCGCAACATTGCGGTGCCGGACTGCGGTCTGATCATCGAGGCGTCTGCCGCCCTGCGCGACAGACGCCTTTTTGCTGCTTGAAAACAGCTTGTGCGCTCTTTACACTCCAATGCGATTGCGGCGGCGGGCATTGTTTTTCTCTCTCGCGCCAGGGCGCACTAACGCACGCTGAAGCACATCTACGCTGAGACGCCGTACCACGCGACATTTTTCGCAGGCTGGAGATTCGAATGGCACCAGCGTTACGGAGCCTCAATACACGCGCCGTCATGGCGGCCGTGATCGGCAACGCGCTCGAATGGTACGACTTCACCGTGTTCGGTTTCCTCACGGTGGTGATCGCACAATTATTCTTTCCAGCAGGAAACGACTATTCGTCGATGTTGCTGACTACCGCAACCTTCGGCGTCGCATTCGTCATGCGGCCGATCGGCGGCATCGTACTTGGACTCTACGCCGATCGGGCGGGACGCAAGGCGGCGCTATCGCTCGTCATCGCGCTGATGACGCTCGGCATTCTGCTGCTGGCGATTGCCCCGCCGTATTCGGCGATCGGCATCGGCGCGCCTTTGATGATCGTGCTCGGGCGTCTGTTGCAGGGTTTCTCCGCCGGTGGTGAATTCGGCAGTTCTACAGCTTTGCTGATCGAAGCGGCGCCGTTCTCGAAGCGCGGCTTCTACGGCAGTTGGCAGATGGCGAGCCAGGCGGCGGCGCTTCTGCTCGGTGCGGTGGTTGGCGCGTTGATCACACACGGCCTCTCGCCCGAGGCGCTGAAGTCATGGGGTTGGCGCGTACCGTTCATTCTGGGCTTGATCATCGGGCCGATCGGGTTTTATATCCGCCGGCATCTCTCCGATTCGGAAGCCTTTCTGCTGGCGCAAAAGACGGCGCGGCGCGCGACGCTCGGCGAAGTGTTCAGAAGCCATAGCCGCGACGTGCTGTGCGGACTCGGCGCGGTAATCGCGCTCACCGTGACGATCTACGTGCTGATCAGCTATCTGCCGACCTTCGCGGTCAAGCAACTGAAGTTGCCTTATGCGCAATCCTTTTACGCGGTGATCGTCGGCAATCTGCTGCTCACCGTGCTCTCGCCGTTGACGGGCGCATGGTCGGACAGGATCGGACGCAAGGGACTTTCGCTGTGGTCGCTGGTACTCACGCTCGTGATCATCTATCCGCTGTTTGCGTGGCTCGCGGCGGAGCCGAGCGTGTCCAAGCTGGTTCTCGTACAGGCGCTACTGTCGATTACGCTGTCCGGATACTACGGACCGTTCGGCGCGTTGATCGCCGAACTGTTCCCGGCGAACGTGCGCTCGATCGGGTTATCGCTCGCGTACAGCGTCGCGGTGATGCTGTTCGGCGGCTTCGGGCCGTTCGTCGTGACGTGGCTCATCAACACTACGGGTTCGCCGCTCGCGCCGACTTATTACGTGATGGGCGGATTGGCGTTGTCGATCGTGGCAGTGGCGTGCATTCCCGGCAAGCGCCACGCGGATCTCGATGCGCGGCGCAAACCGGCTTGAGGGTTCAGTCGTTCGGCGCCCGTTCGTCTAGCTGCGTGCCGGTATCAACGGTGGCCGTTTGTCGAACCACGGCCGCGCCGCTTCGAGTTGCGCGGCCAGTCGCAACAGCGTTGCTTCGCCGCCGTTACGCGTGGCGAACTGCACGCCGATGGGCAGCCCGCGCGCGTTCCAGTAAAGCGGCACCGACATCGCCGGTTGTCCGCTCAGATTGAACAACGCTGTGCATCCCGCCCATGCGAACCCCTTGTTCGACGCTTCGGTCAGCACCTTCTTCATCAGGGCTTCGAGCGGCATCGCCGTGACGGCGCGCATCTGCATGCGCTCCGCGGAGGTGGGGTGCATTTCGCCGATCTTGATCGGCGCGTCGGCGAGCGTCGCGCACAGCAGCACGTCGTAGCGGTTCAGCAAATCGGTGAGACGCTCTGTGATGCGGCGCTGTTCTTCCAGTGCGCTGGGCAGGCCGTGCTCGCCGAGTTTGCGGCCGATGTGCGCCATCGTCCATGTCGAGATTTCGAATTCGTCGCGCAGCGGCTTGCGGCCGGTGATGCGATCGGCGTTCAGCACCATTTCTTCCGCCGTCACCGACCAGATCATCAGGAACGCATGGCGGACTGCCGCGAAATCGATGCCGAGCGACACCGGTTCGATGTTATGGCCTAGCGAACTGGCGAGTTGCGCGGCGTCTTCGAGCGCGGCGCGCGAGTCGGCGGAGAGCGAGAAGGCCAGCATCGGATCAGTGACGTAGGCAATGTTCAGCGGCTTGCATGGCTCGCGGCTGGCGCCAAGGAAAGTGCCCGGCGCGCCGAGCGGCCTGTCCGCGTTGCCCGCCAGCAGATCGAGCAGCAATGCACTGTCGCGCACACTGCGCGATACCGCGTGATCGATGCCGAGTTCACCGACTGCGGCAGTCGGTGTCGCGCGCGGGACACGTCCGCGCGAAGGCTTGAGGCCGAATAGTCCGCAACATGAAGCGGGAATGCGGATCGAGCCGCCACCATCCGATGCATGCGCGAGTGGCACGATGCCCGCAGCCACTGCCGCGGCCGCACCGCCGCTCGAACCGCCAGGCGTGTGGTCGAGATTCCACGGATTGCGGCACGCGCCGAACAATTCGGGCTCCGTATAAGGCATCTGACCGAGTTCGGACGTACTGGTCTTGGCGAAGATGTTGAGACCGGCCGCCTTTGCGAGCGCGACGACCGGCGCGTCCTCGGTAGGAATGAAATGGCGATAGTGACGGCTGCCCATCGACATGCGCAATCCGGCGACCGCTGCGCCCAGATCCTTGATCAGATAGGGCACGCCCGCGAGCGCTGCTTGCGTGCTGCCACCATCCGCTTGGTTCGCGCCGTTCGCTCTGTTCGCATCATCGCGCGAGGCACGCTGACGGGCGGCGTCGTAGTCCTTCAGGACGATCGCATTGATCGCGGGATTGACGGCCTCGGTGCGGGAGATCGCGATGTCCAGCAATTCGCGCGCGCTTGCTTCGCGGCTTCGAACCAGTTCGGCGAGGCCGATGGCGTCATGGGCGAGATAGTCTGATTGCACGACGGAGGGACCCTCGCTATCGAGTGTTATTACAACCGCTCACCGAGGAAGATCAGCGTGCGGCCATGCGCGAGCGCTGCAGCGGGCTGGCTATACGACGCGCGGTCCGAGCAGTTGAAGCCGTGATCGGCGTTCGGATAAATGTTGAATTCCGCATCGGCACGGCCGGCGAAGCGCTCCTGGATCTGGCCGACGGCCGACAGCGGGATATGCGCGTCGAGTTCGCCGTAGTGGAATTGCATCGGCACTTTGATCTTCGCGGCCTGCTCGAGCTTGTTCTGGATGCCGCCGCCGTAGTACGCCACCGCGCCGTCGAGCGTGCCTTGCGCGGCGGCCAGATACGCGAGCTGACCGCCGAAGCAGAAGCCGATCGCCGCAATCTTGCCGGTCACTTCCGGCATCGCGCGCAGCGCCGCGGCGGCTGCGCCGATATCGGCCACCGCCAGGTCGACATTGGTCTTTTGCATCAACTCGATGCCTTTCTCGCGATCCGCGCCGTCATACGTCAATTCGACGCGCGGCTGCACGCGCCAGAAAATGTCCGGTGCGAGCGCGACGTAGCCGTCTTGCGCGTACTGGTCCGCGACCGAGCGGATGTGGCTGTTCACGCCGAAGATTTCCTGAATGATGATGACGGCCGGTCCCTTGCCGCCTTTGGGCAGCGCCAGATAGCCGCCGAAACTGTCGTTGCCGACGGGAATGTCGATCCAGCGGGAAGTCGTGCTCATGTTGCTCTCCATTTACTCGTGCGTCGATGCGCGGGGTCGGTCTGAATGAATGCCAGAGGCCTGAATACCTGAGACGGGCGGTCAGTTTGCCATCAAAAGAAACGGCTTGCATTGAGGCCGCGCGCGGCCTGACGACGCCCGCCGCGCGGCGATAATCTCGTAAGGCGATTGAAACATTCTCGATAATTCATTTCTCCGCGCGCGCACGGCTCGGTAGAGTCTAAAGTCCTGGCTCGTCGATGCTACGAGCGCTTTGCCGGAGAGGGAATCGATCATGAATGAAGGCAGTTTTGTGACGCCGTTTGCGGCGCGTTTCGAGTTGCGGGTGCCGGTCGTGCAGGCGCCGATGGCCGGCGGCGCGACGACGCCTGCGATGGTGGCGGCGGTATCGAATGCCGGCGGTCTTGGGTTCCTCGCGGCGGCGGCACTGTCGCCCGAGAAGATCGCGAGCGAAGTCGTGGCGATTCGCGCGCTGACGGATCGCCCGTTCGGCGTGAATCTGTTTGTACTGGAGCCGGCCGCGCCGGACGAAGCCACCGTGCGTCACGCGCTCGAAGCAATCGATCCATTGCGCACGGCCCTCGGTTTGCCACCGGGTCAGCCGCTCGAACGCTACGCGCCGGATTTTCGCGCGCAACTGGAAACGCTGATTGAATTGCGCGTGCCGGTGGCGAGTTTCACGTTCGGATTGCTTTCCGCCGCCGACGCCGCCCGACTGCATGCGAACGGCCTATATGTAATAGGCACCGCGACGCATGTTGCCGAGGGTGTCGCCTGGCGCGACGTGGGCGCAGATGCCATCACCGCGCAAGGCGCGGAGGCGGGCGCACATCGCGGCACCTTCATCGGCGCATTCGAGGAGGCGCTGGTCGGCACGATGGCGCTCGTACCGCAACTCGTCGATGCGACCGGGCTGCCGGTACTGGCCGCCGGCGGCATCATGGACGGACGCGGCATCGTCGCCGCACTCGCGCTCGGCGCGCAAGCCGCGGTGATGGGCACTGCGTTCCTCACTTGTCTGGAGAGTGCGATACCGCAGGCATGGAAAACCCGAGTACGTTCGATGTCCGACACATCGACCTCCGTGACGCGCGCGATCACCGGCCGTCATGCGCGCGGCATACGCAATCCGTTGATGCAGCGGTTAAGCGAGTCGGCGCATAAGGTCGCGCCTTATCCGGTGCAAAACGCCTTGACGCAGGAACTGCGGCAAACCGCGAGCCGCGCGGATAACGGCGACTACCTGTCTCTATGGTCAGGCCAGGGCGCGCCGCTTGGCCGCAAGCGCCGGGAAGGCCTCGGCGCTGCCGAACTGGTTGGGCAACTCGAGCAGGAATGGCATGCTGTGGCAGCACGGATCGGCGCGCTCAAACGTTGATTCGGCATGGCTCAGACGCGCGTCGCAGCAACTGCGACGCGCTTTGTTTTTACGCACAAAGCCTATTCGAAACATTAACGGTTTAACACGCTAAAAGCTTTAGGCCGCGCTGTTAGACGATAGGCGAACCTAGCGGAAACCCGCATGGGCTGGTGCTTTCCAGCCTGTCTTTCCAGCCGGAATCGACTCCTGTTGGATAAACGCTATTAGTGTTCATCCCACTTCCTCAAAAAAGTCCCACAATTTAATTTGATGGCCTACACTTGCGCGCAAGTACGGTTTGCCGTCTGCCACAAACAGTCCGGTGAACGTACTGGCCAAGTGCATGAACGATGCAACCGGCGTGGTCGTCCACGGGACTGAGCGACACGTGTAGGGAAGCGGGGGCACAGGGCGATTACGTTGTTTTTGGGACCGAAACTGGAGACTTACATGAACATCAAGATTCAAAAGCTGTTGCCGATCAGCGCTGCGGCCATGTTGTTTGCGTCGTTGGCAACGGGCGCGGTGGCGGACGAGGTCGTCAAGATCGGCCACGTTGCACCGTTGACCGGCGGTATCGCTCACCTGGGTAAAGACAACGAAAACGGCGCACGTCTGGCTGTTGAAGAAATCAACGCCAAGGGTCTGACGATCGGTGGCCAGAAAATCACGCTGCAACTCGACGCACAGGACGACGCAGCTGACCCGCGTACGGCTACGCAAGTCGCGCAGAAGCTGGTTGACGATAAGGTCGTCGCAGTGGTCGGCCACTTGAACTCGGGCACCTCGATCCCGGCTTCGAAGATCTATAGCGATGCTGGCATCGTGCAGATCTCGCCGTCGGCAACGAACCCGGCCTACACGCAACAAGGTTTCAAGACGACGTACCGTGTCGTGGCGACCGATGCGCAACAAGGTCCGGCGCTGGCTAACTATGCAGCCAAGGGTCTGAAAGTGAAGAGCGTCGCGATCGTCGACGACTCGACCGCTTACGGCCAGGGTCTCGCCAACGAATTCGAAAAGACCGCCAAGTCGCTGGGCCTGAACGTGATGTCGCATGACGCGACGAACGACAAGGCTGTCGACTTCCGCGCGATTCTGACGAAGATCAAGGGCGAAAACCCGGACGCGATCATGTACGGCGGTATGGACGCAACCGGCGGCCCGTTCGCCAAGCAAGCCAAGCAGCTCGGCCTGCGTGCGAAGGTGCTGGCGGGCGACGGCGTGTGTACCGACAAGCTGTCGGACCTGGCTGGCGACGCAACCGACAACATCGTCTGCTCGGAAGCCGGTATGGCGCTCGAGAAGATGGCTGGCGGCGCAGCGTTCCTCGCCAAGTATCAGAAGCGTTTCGGTCAGCCGATCCAGATCTACGCTCCGTTCACGTATGACGCTGTGTACATCATCGTCGACGCTATGAAGCGTTCGAACTCGACCGATCCGTCGAAGATCCTGGCAGCTATGCCGGCGACCGACTACAAGGGTGTGATCGGCGAAACCACGTTCGACTCGAAGGGCGACCTTCAACACGGCGTGATCTCGCTGTACAACTACAAGGCAGGCAAGAAGACGCTGCTCGACGTAGTGAAGATGTAAGAGCCGCATGACCGAAGACAGCCTGGTTTGTCTTCGATCAAGCAGATAAAAGGCACGCGCGCCGCAAGGCTCGCGTGCCTTTTCTTTAGAGCGTTTGCGTGCGAGGCTAGCGGGTTTGAGCACATCGTTTGGGAGAATGCCGTGACCACTGTGATCCGTTCGATCGACAACGGCTGGCGCCGCTGGATTGCCGAGAATCTGCTGCTCGACGCACCGCCGCCTGCCCTGCACGGTGCGCTGGTCGGGCATGGTTTCGACCCCGCCGAAGCCGCGCGCGAAATCGAGGCGGCGCTCGCGAGTCCTTACTTTGAGGGTGCCGTGCGCTTGCGCAATCGTTTGCGCAAGCGTGAATGGATATTGTCGGTGTACGGCACGCTCAATCGTATGCGCGCCGGAAGCGGCGTGATCGAACGGCGCGAGCGTTTATCGCGTGACGAGTTCTTTGAGCAGTACTACTTTCAGAACCGGCCGGTCATCATCACCGGCGCTTTCGATTTCTGGCCGGCGCGCACGCAGTGGAGTTTCGACTACTTTCGCGAGCGGTGCGGCGATTGTGAAGTCGAGGTGCAGTTCGGCCGCGAGTCGGATGCGAATTATGAGATCAATCAGCCGAAGCTCAAGCGCATGATGCGCTTTGCCGATTATGTCGATCTCGTCGAGCGCAGCGGCCCGACTAACGACTTCTACATGACCGCCAATAACACCTCGCACAATCGCGCGGCCCTCGCTGCGTTATGGTCAGACGTGCCGACTATCCGCGAATATCTCGATGCCGAGTCGCCCGATACGGGTTTTTTCTGGATGGGGCCGGCAGGAACGAAGACGCCGTTTCACCATGATCTGACCAATAACTTCATGGCGCAGGTGATCGGCCGCAAACAGATCAAGCTGGTGCCGTTGTCCGATACGCCGCATATGGCGAACATGCTGCATTGTTATTCGGAGGTGGACGGCGGTGCGATCGACTACGAGCGTTTCCCGTCGATGCGCAATGCGCATTTGATGGAATGCACACTCGAACCCGGCGAATTACTGTTTCTGCCGATCGGCTGGTGGCATTACGTGGAAGGACTCGATGCATCGGTGACGATGACGTTCACCAATTTTCTGCAACGTAACGACTTCTCGCGCGACTACGTGACATATCACGAGCTGTGACAAAAAAAATCGGCGAGCCGGTTGACCCGGCTCGCCGCCCCCCTTCGACGCTTGTTTTTCGCGTCTTTATTTGCTGTCGTTATTCGTATTCGTTACTTCTTGCTCGTCAGGCCGCCCAGACCGCCGAGCAAGCCACCGCCCGTGGTGCCGCCGGTCGAGGTCCCCGAACCGGTCAATGCGCCGGTGACAGTGCCCAGCAGGCCGGTGATCGGCGCAAGCGGGTTGCTGGTACTGCCAGTGCCGCCCGAACCCGCTGCCGACCCGAGCGCGCTTGTCAGCGACGACACTGCCGACGTCACCGGTGCCAGCGGGCTGCCGCTGCCGCCGGTCCCGCCGCTCAATGCACCCGTGACCGAGTTCAGCACACCGGTCAGCGGTGCCAGCGGGCTGCTGCCTGAGCTACCGCCGAGCCCACCGAGACTGCCGGTGACGGTGTTGAGGACGCTGGTCAGCGGTGCGAGCGGGCTGCTGCCTGAGCTGCCGCCGAGGCCACCGAGACTGCCGGTCACCGTGCTAAGGACGCTGGTAATTGGCGCAAGCGGGCTGCCCGAACCGCTGCCGCCGATCAGGCCGCCGCTCAAGGTGCCGGGCAACGCGGTGAGAATGCTGGTCAACGGCGCCAGCGGATTGCCCGTTGCGCCACCGCTGCCGCCCGGATTCAGGATGCCGGTGAGGCCGCCGAGCGGGTTGCTGCTGCTTGTGCCGCCCGCTGTCAGCAGGCCGCCGGCGGACGTGACCGTGTCGCCGAGCTTGGTCACGACATTGCCGAGGTTCTGGCCGATCGGGTTGTTGGTCGCGCTGCTGACCTGGCTGCCCGCGGTGTCGAGGCCGTGACCGATGGTCGACAGCAAACCGTTCAGCGGTGCGCCGAGTCCGGTCGTATCGCCGACGGTTTGGGTCGTTTGCGCGAGCGTGGCGGTGATCGGCGTGATCGCGGTGCTGACGGTTTGCGTCACTTGCTGGATCTGGCCGTTCGTCGGCTGGGAGCCCAGTTGCGTGCCAAGGCTGCTGACTGCAACGCCGAGCGTCGAGACCGTGCTGCCGAGCGGCGTGGTCAGCGGACTGAGCGGTGCGGTGGGACCGCTGCCGAGACTCGTCACGAGCTGACCGGCGCTGTTGACGGCCTGGCCTGCGTTATAAATCAGGCCGCCGCTGCTCGCCAGCGTCGTGCCGAGCGGATCGGTGGAACTGCCGAGCTGGCCGGGGCCGTTCACCGCACCCGTGCCGACTGCGGTGACAACGGCGCCGAGATTCGAGACGACGTTGCCGAGCGCGGTCGTGGTGGCCGGGTTCGCGCCGGGGATCGGCGTGAGGCCGATCTGGCTGCCGACCGCGGAGACGGTTTGGCCGGCTGAGCTCACCACGTTGCCGGTGTTCTGGACGACGACGCCGATCGGATTGGCGCTGGTTGGCGTGGGCGTCGGCGTCGGAGTGGGCGTAGGTGTCGGCGTCGGAGTGGGCGTAGGTGTCGGCGTCGGTGTCGGTGTAGGCGTCGGTGTCGGTGTAGGCGTGGGCGTCGGCGTCGGAGTGGGCGTAGGTGTCGGCGTCGGTGTGGGCGTCGGTGTGGGCGTCGGTGTGGGCGTCGGAGTCGGCGTTCCGCCTCCCGAGCCGCTTCCCGAACCAGAACCCGAGCCGCTGCCGGAACCACTACCCGCCCCGGCCTTGGCGCCCGGGACGGTCAACGTGCTTCCGCATCCGGTCAGTAAGATCATCGACGTTACGCACATGGCGATCGCCGACAGTTTGAAATTGCGATTCATGGTCTGCTCCCCCGTAATTTGAAAATTGCTGGGAAGCTAACTGCAAGGCCTATGCCACTTGTGTTCGCATGCTCGATTCGATGAGTAAAGTCATACAAATCAAGAGGTTGGGAGAGGGTGTGTGACGCGATGAAGGTGTTGATGCCGCCGATGTGGCGGGGAACACATCAGCGTTCAGGCCGCGCGTAACGTAACGTAAGAACGCGGGTTTTCATATGGCGTGACGCTCGTCGATGCAACAGCAGCGCGCGTCTGCGTCAGATCTTCAAACGCCGCAGCACCTTCGGACCCGCGATCGCGATCAGCGCCGAACACAGGGCCACCACGGACAATCCGATCGGCAGGCTGGTCGCCTGCGTCACTGCGCCGATGATCACGGGCCCGAGCAGCAGCCCGAAGTACGCCAGCCCGGCGACATGCGCGAGTCCTTCGGCCGCGTGAATGCCTTTGACGCTCGCAGCGGCCGCAAACAGCACGGGCATCATGTTCGCGAGGCCGAGACCCATCAGCGTGAAGCCGATGAGGGCGATGACCGGATTCGGCAGCAGCAGTGCGCCGACCATCCCCGCGCAGGCAAGCGACGCGCTCGCCATCACCAGTTGCGGTGCGCCGAAGCGGGCGCGCACGGCGTCGCCGGCGAAACGCGCCGCCGCCATTCCGCCCGAAAACGCCGCGTAGGCCGCGCTCGCGAGGGCCGGCGTGGACAGCACGACGTCGCGCATGTAGACGGTAGCCCAGTCGTACATCGCACCTTCGGCGATCAGCGCGACCAGCGCCATGGCACCGAGCGCCCACAAGGCCGGCGATCGCCAGCGATTGGCGCGCGGCGTGGCGGCGTCGGGATGGTCGGCGTGGGGCACGTGCGGCAGTACGGAAGGGCTGGCCGCAATCAGCACCAGCGCGCTGATCGCCGCGGCCAGCGTGAGATGCACAGCCGGCGCCATGCCACGCGACAACAGGACGCCGCCCACCGCCGCGCCGACCATTCCGCCGACGCTGAACATGCCGTGCAGCGCTGACATGATCGGCTTGCCGAGCGTTTTCTCGACAGCGCTGGCTTCCGCGTTCATCGCGACGTCGAGCGTGGCCATGCCCGCGCCGAAGACGGCCAGCACGATCAGCAACATCCAGTAAGCCGGCACGATCAGGATCAGCACCGCACATGCCGACATCACCAGACCGCCCGTCAGACAGGCCCGGCGCGTGCCGACCCGCGCAATCCAGGACGCATTCGCCGCCATTGCGCCGATCGAGCCACCGGCGAGAGCAAGCAGTGCGTAGGAGAGCATCGCCGCGTTCAAATGGAAGCGGTCGCGCACTGTCGGCACGTGCACGCCCCACGACGCGTACATCATGCCGGCGATGAAGAACAGCGCCATCGTGGCGATACGGGCGCGCTGCCGCGCGGTGTCGGAGAGATCGCGATGAGCCGCGGGGAGGGTGACGAATTCGGCGGAGCGGTCGGACACGGAAATCTCGGGGAGGGAGAACGCCTGAGAAAGCGCGTTGAAAGCGAATTTCCGATTCTAACGAAGCGCGCTGTCTTATGCTTGGAGCAGATCGATCCAATGCCTGGCCATCGAGGAACGCGCACTTGAACATTCCCGCTCACGCTCCGCTGCATCTGCTTCATATGGTCGCTATCGGTACGCTCGCAACTCACGCGCGTCAGCCGGAAGGTTTTCCTTATCCTTCGGTGCTGCCGTTCGCGCCGGACCCGCAGCATCGTCCGACGATCCTCGTGAGCCGGCTCGCCGAGCATACGCACAACCTGCACGTGGACCCGCGCGCCGGCTTTCTGGTCGTCGACGCACCGGACGGCGACGTGCTGAGCGGCCAGCGCGTCACTTTGCTCGGCACGTTCGAACCGGTCGACTCGACTCCAGAAGTCGTACAGCGCTATCTGCGCTATCACCCGGACGCCGAACGGTACCTGGTTCTCGGCGATTTCACGTTCTGGGCAATGAGGCTCGAACGGCTGCGCTACATCGGCGGCTTCGGCGCGATGGGCTGGCTCGCCGGCGCCGACCTCGATCCACTGCCGCCACTCGGCTTCAACGAAGAAAACGCGCTGATCGAACATTTCGCCGGTCATTCCCCGGGCGCCAGCGGACTTCAATTGCTCGGCGTCGATCGCTATGGCGCTGATCTGAAGGTGGACGGCGCACGTACCCGTTTTGTCTTCGACGATGCGAAACGCAATACCGAAACCTTGCATGCGGCGCTCGAAGATTGCATCCAGCGCCACGCTAATTAAGTTTCGATTGCTGTTTCGGGAAAACACTCATGCTGCAATAACAAGGCAGAGCACGGGTCGTAATATGTTCCGACGTTTCATGTTAAAGCTTTCATGGCATGAAATGTTGGGACATTTTTTTTATCTTAAATTTCATTTTTTGATAATTAATCCAATAATGATCGATGTGCGACCATGCTTTTCAGCGGAATGCGAAAATTAGCTATTTGAAAGGGTCTGCGTAACATCGCGTCGGAGTGAAATTTTTTGAAACGAATTGAGATTAATTTTACGACGGCGCTTTTGTAGTCTTTCTATTTTGTGTTAATCTCGCCATCAAATTCCGAGGCATGATCACTTCAAAGGGCAAGCTGGCTTAAGACTGGCAGTCATTTATCCAAACCACAAGGGAACCTATGTCTTCCTACAAGGAACTACTCGCCCAGCGCGAGAAGCTCGAAAAGCAGATCGAAGAAGCAAAGTCGCGTGAATATGCAGAAGTGTTGAATGAGATCAAGCAGAAAATGGCCGATTACGGCATTTCGCTGACTGAACTCGGTGGTGGCCGTGGTGCCAAGGCTGCTAAGGCCGGTCGTCCGCGTGCAGGCGTCGCGCCGAAGTATCGTGATCCGGATAGCGGTAGCACGTGGTCGGGCCGCGGCAAGCCGCCGCGCTGGATCGCAGGTCTGGATCGCGAGAAATTTCTGATCCAGAAGTAATAGTTATACGGTCAATCAGTGACGCATATAGCGCCTGCTGTTACCAGAAAAAAACCGCGTACCGTCAGGGCGCGGTTTTTTTATTGTCGCTGCAAATTGCCGCGACTCTTTGTCACACGCGTTCCATGAAACTGGAACGCGAATGCTTTTCGTTTAGATAAGCGTCTGATTTAAAAGGTTTTTTTGTGGTTTATCCAGCGCATATCAAGATGGGCCGGGTAGAATACAGGCATTGAACTCTTCACGTCGTTTCAGAGATGCCTTCCACCGCCGCCGTCCAGTCCGTCGAGAAACATCGCGTCGCGCGCAAAAGTACCTTTGTCAGTATTGCGCTCAATACGGTGCTGATGGCGCTGCAAATCGTCATCGGGGTGTTTGCCCATTCGCAGGCGCTGGTCGCCGACGGTATCCATTCGTTAGCCGATCTGATTTCCGATTTTGTCGTGCTAATCGCTAATCGGCACAGCGGCGCCAAGCCCGACGCGGATCACAATTACGGACATAGCCGCTATGAAACGGTTGCGTCATTGTTTTTGGGTGCGCTGCTGATTGTGGTCGGCGTCGGTATGTTGTGGCGTGCCGGCACGCGTCTCGCCGATTTGCAAAGCATCCCTGCCGTGCATATGAGCGCGCTCGCGGTGGCTGTGCTGGTGCTGATTTTCAAGGAAAGCCTGTTTCGCTACATGCTGCGCGAAGCGCAACGCGTGCGTTCAGCGATGTTGATTGCGAACGCATGGCACGCACGCTCGGACGCCGCTTCGTCATTGGTGGTCGCGATTGGCATTATCGGCAGCCTCGCAGGCGTGCGTCTGCTCGATCCGATCGCCGCGGCGATTGTCGGTTTCATGGTGGCGCGCATGGGCTGGATGTTCGGCTGGGACGCGCTGCAAGATCTTTCCGACCGCGCGCTCGACGAAGCCACCTCCACCGACATGCGCGCGCTATTGCTCGCGACGCCTGGCGTACGCGACGTGCATGAAATGCGCACCCGCAAGATGGGTGACTTCGCTCTCGTCGATGCGCATATTCTGGTCGACCCGCTGATCTCGGTATCGGAAGGGCACTACATCGCCGAATCGGCGCGCTTGCGCGTGCTGGCCGACAACCGCGTGCTCGACGCGCTGATCCACGTCGACCCGGAGAACGACGCGATTGCGCGCCCGCCCGTCAATCTGCCGACTCGGGAGCGGGTCGTTGCCGTTGTCAACGCGGCGTTCGCCGCGGGTGGCATGAAGGCCGCAGCGGTCAATATGCACTACTTGAGCACGGGGCTCGATGTCGAAGTGGTTTTGCCGACGCCGGGATCGCGCACGGCCGAAAGCGATGAGCCGTGTCTGGCTCGTGTCGATCTGGACGCGCTCAGACGCCGTCTCGGTGCCCGCAAGCTGGACGTGCTGCAGGGGGTGGACGTACTGCAGGCCGAAAGCGGCGTCTCGACGAAAGCAGGGCCCGGCGACACCATCGCCAGCGCCAAGGCTGAGCAACCGCATAGCGCCACGTGAGTGCGGTTACAGTCTCACAGCGGCAATTGCGTATCGAATTTGATCTCGCGCAGCACAACGCTCGTACGCACTTGCGCGACCGCGGGAATCTTGAAGATGCGTTCGTGCAGAAAGCTGTCGTACGCCTTGATGTCCGGCGCGACGATCTTGAGGATGTAATCGGATTCGCCGGTCGTGCTGTAGCACTCGGTGACCTCCGGGCAGGTAGCGATTTCCCGCTCGAATTGTTCGACCCCGCCCTCGGTGTGGCGCGTGAGATGGATATGCGCAAGCGCGCAGACGTGCAGCCCCAGCTTTTCGCGATCCAGCAATGCCGTGTAGCGCTGGATCACCCCTGATTGCTCCATATCCTTGATACGGCGCCAGCACGGGGTGCTCGACAGGCCGACCTGGTCGGAAATCTCTTGTACGGACCGGCGTGCGTCGAGCTGCAGCAGGCGCAGGATTTTTTGAGAGAACGTATCGAGTGTCAACTGCGCCTCCGTTGGCGTCGCCCTATCAACGCATGGTAGAGGTCTCGAAAACGAAACGCAATGTAAAACGGCTTCGGCGAGGGAGATTACCTAATTTGCTGGTTCCTCAGCGGCGTTTTGTCCTGAGCCGTCCCCATCTTTAGCGGCCACCAGCGTGGCTGCCTGGACCGCGCGCAGATCCTTGAGCATGTTGCAGAAAAGCGCGCCCTGTTCGATCGCGTCATCCAGCGCGACATGCGTGTGCGGATGTTCGTCGAACCAGTGCTTCGGGAAGCGCGGCTTGATGTTCTTGCGGTACGGCAGGCCAGTCAGTGCGAAGGCCAGTGTCTTGATGTCGAGCGCCGACCACGAAAACGGACAGCGGCCGACAAACCGCATCATGTACCAGAACATATAGGTGAAGTCGAAACCGGCCGGCATCGCCACGAACACCGGCTTGCCCGGCAGCGCCTCCACCCATTCGACATAGGCCGTCAGTGCGGCCTGCGGATCCTGCAAATCCTTGCGGCAGGCTTCCCACGCTTCAGGCTGCGTCTTCCACCATGCTTCCTGCACCGGATGCGGCTTGGCGCCGTCTAGCAATTCGAGATTCGCGGAGAAGGTGGCGATCAACTGCTTGTCTTCCGTGTATGCGGCGGAGGCGAAACTGAGCATCGAATGCGGGCCGGGAATTGGGCCGTCCGCTTCGACATCGGTGCTCACGTAGATTTCGCTGCTCATGCTTTGACTCCGTCGGCGACATACGGATTGGTGCGGCGCTCAGCGCCGAACGTCGAGGTGGGACCGTGGCCCGGAACGAAGGTGACGTCGTCGCCGAGCGGCCAGAGTTTTTCGCGGATCGCGCGGACCAGGTCGGCGTGATTGCCGCGCGGAAAATCCGTGCGGCCGATCGATCCGGCGAACAGCACGTCACCCACCAGCGCGAGCCGATGTGCGCGGCTGAAGAACACCACGTGGCCTGGCGTGTGGCCGGGACAATGATAGACCTCGAGGGTTTCGTCGCCGAATTGCACGGTCTCGCCGTCTTGCAGCCAGCGATCCGGCTCGAACGCTTCGGCAGCAGGAAAGCCGAAGCGCGTGCTTTGATCCGGCAGCTTGTCGAGCCAGAAACTTTCGTCGGGATGCGGCCCTTCGATCGGCACGCCGTAGTGTGTGGCGAGCGTCTTCGCGCCGGCACAGTGATCGATGTGGCCATGCGTGAGGAATACTTTTTCGACCGTCACATTCTGGCGTGCGATTTCACCCTGGATGACATCCAGGTCGCCGCCCGGATCGACGACGGCCGCGCGTCCGGTTGCCTCGCAAACGAGCAGCGAGCTGTTCTGCTGGAACGGCGTAACGGGGATCAAGGTGACTTTCATGGACGACGGCGCCGCTGGAAAAACGTTGATTGTACCGGCGTCTCGTCGACGCTCGTCGAGGGCGCTGAGGCCCCGCTGCAGCGGGCTTTGAGCTGCCCATTTTTGCAGCAAGAGTGAAAATTCATCAAGGTTTTCAGTCGCTTGCCATCCCAAAATTTTCTTTTGGGTATAATGGCCTCCATGCACAAGGAATTGTGCATGCCACACGGCGATGCGTCCCCATCAAAAATGGGCACGCGGATTGCCACTCAAGTATGGGCTGTCGCAGTTTTGGGCGGCCATCAGGTATCGATGCATTCGATGCACACGTCTTACCCAGCCAGGCGCCGCGCGCCTGCAACGGACTTAAATTCCGTGACGCTGGGTGGGGCCTACGCCGCTGTTCCTGCGCGCTGAGTTCCGCGTGCAAGAACGTGTTTGCCACGTTCGATGGCGGCATGTGGGGTCTGGTCAGGCTGCCGGGGACAGGTTGCGCCAGACGTGAAAATTAACCGTGCGGTAGCGGCTGGGTAAGCCGCATCCGGGCTTTGACGTACTGCGCTCTTCTGCGCGGCGCGTTGTCGTCCATTGCCGCCGGAGTCGCAGGCAACACGCTCAACTTTTCGCGTGATGCGGCTCGACAATTTGATTGCACGTCTTATGAAAACTCGGTTATCCCGTGGTCTGGGGACTCTTTTTGCCTTTTTTGTGCTGGCCGGTTGCGCCACGCCTCCGGGCGCGAGCAACACGTCGGAAAGCGGCGTACCGCTGAGCACGAAGAATGCGCAGGCAGGTTCCTTCGGCCCGCAAGCTTTCGGTAGCGCGCCGGCATCCGACGCAGCCGCCAAAGGCTCGTCGCTGGCCGATGCCAAGCCGCTGACTGACGGCGGTTCGGGCATTTCGGACTTTCAGCAGACCGGTCGCGCTTCGTGGTACGGCCGCGGCTTCCATGGCCGCCGCACGGCCAACGGCGAACGTTTCGACATGCACGCGCTGACTGCGGCACATCGCACGTTGCCGCTCGGCTCGTATGTTCGCGTGACCAATCCGGCTACGTCGCGCTCGGTTGTCGTGCGCATCAACGATCGTGGCCCGTATGCGCGTGGCCGGATCATTGACCTGTCGATGGCCGCCGCCGCCGTGCTCGACATGCGCCACGCCGGTACGGCCCGGGTCAAGATCGAAGGGTTGACGCGTCAGGAAGCACGCGCTGAGCTGAATGAAACGCTGGCGTCGAACTCAGGTTCGAGCGCAGAGAAGTAATGCCGGGGCCGCGGGCGCGCCTCTGACGCGCTCGTGACGCCGGGCAACATGGCGCTAACTCGCGCCGTTGTTCGCCGAAAGACAAAGGGCCGCTTCGCGCGGCCCTATTCTTTTACTCATCAACCGTGGCTGCACGCGCCGCTCATTCCTTGCGGTCCTGGCTCGCGCTGCGAGCCTGATCCGCTGGCGCACATCCCTTCCCGTCCGCTTTATTCCTCGTCTTTCTTAAGCGCCAAAGCGCGCGTGTAGAGCGCGTTGCGCGATGCACCGGTGAGGGTCGCCGCAACTTTCGCCGCGCTGCTCACCGTCAACTCTTCCAGCAGGATGCCCAGTAACGCGTCGTGATCGTGTTCGCCAGCGGCTTCCGGCTGCGCACCTTCCACCACCAGGACGAACTCACCGCGTTGCCGGTTCGGATCGGCCGCGAGCCACGTTGGCCCTTCGGCCAGGGTGCCGCAGTGCAGCGCTTCATGTAACTTCGTCAATTCCCGTGCGATCAGCAGCTTGCGCTCGCCGCCGAATGCGTCAGCCAACGCCTGCACCGTTTCGACGATCCGGTGCGGCGCTTCGTAGAACACCATCGCGTGTGGATGGTTCGCGAGCGCTTGCAGTGCCGCGGCGCGTGCTTTTGCCTTCGGCGGCAGGAAGCCGAGGAACGAGAACGTCGCGACCCAGTCGCCGGCCGCGCTTAATGCGGTGGCGAGCGCGCTTGCGCCGGGCAGCGGAATGACCGGGAAACCGGCTTCGCGCACCGCGTCGACGAGTTTCGCGCCGGGGTCCGAGATGCCGGGCGTGCCCGCATCGGATACGTAGGCCACGCGTTCGCCCGCTTGCAAGTGTTCGATCAGGCGCAGCGCCGCGGCCCGCTCGTTGTGCTGATGAACCGCGACGAGCGGCTTCGAGATGCCGTAGCGCGCGAGCAATTGGCCGGTGTTGCGGGTGTCTTCGGCGGCGATGCGGTCCACCAGTCCGAGCACATGCAACGCGCGCAGCGTGACGTCGGCGATGTTGCCGATCGGCGTGGCCACCACATACAGCGCGGCGGCAGGGTACTGCTGCCCCTGCGCGAGTTCGGAGAGAGGAGTCATGAGACAGAAGACGCAGACAGACAGAACGAGGCCGCCATTGTGCCACGCAGCGGCGCGTGAACCGGGTGGTGGGCAGGTGAGTGCGCGGGCCGACGGCCACAACTTTTCGAGACCAACCGGGTCCAAACTCGTCGGCGCGGCTTTCGAGGCGCGTGCGATGGAGTTTTTGCAGCGGCAGCGTTTGCGTCTCGTCGCGCGCAACGTGCTGTGCCGGGGCGGTGAGATCGATCTGGTGATGCGCGACCGTGACGGCTCGCTGGTGTTCGTCGAAGTTCGCGCGCGTGCGCAGCAACATTATGGCGGCGCGGCGGCGAGCATCGGCTGGCAAAAGAAGCAGCGGATCGTGCGTGCCGCGCGGCATTACCTGGCAACCCGCAGCAGGCGTTCGCACGATGAGCCCGCATGCCGTTTCGACGTGATTGCGTTCGAAGCGGGTCGGCTCGTGTGGCTGCGCGATGCGTTTCGCGCTGACGAAGTCTGATGCAGTGCGGGGAGAACGCGCGTGAGTGCGATAAACTTGCGCTCGCGTGCGGGCCTCGTGAACCACACCGGCGTATAGAAAGCAGCGACGAGGTAGCGCATTTCGCGATGTTTTTGCGCATCCGCACTGTGTTGCCGGCATGGTTCACCGAAGCGGCACGACTTCGCAATACGACTTCACAACACGGCCGCGCATTGCGGTCCATTCGCGGTAGAAAATAGAGACTCGATGTCAGTCGAACGCATTCAACAACACTTCCGCGACAGTGCGGCAGTCAAACTCGAAGCCCTCGAAACCCTGTCGATGCCGATCGCCGCTGCGATCGACACGATGTTCGCTGCGCTTGCCAACGGCAGCCGCATTCTGGCGTGCGGCAACGGCGGCTCGGCGGCCGACGCGCAACATTTCGCCGCCGAACTGATCGGCCGCTTCGAGCGTGAGCGCCCGGGCTTGCCGGCAATTGCGCTGACCACCGACACGTCCGTGCTCACTGCCATCGCCAACGATTACTCATTCGAGCAGATTTTTTCGAAGCAGGTGTGGGCGCTTGGCCAGCCAGGCGATGTGTTGCTGGCGATCACCACGTCCGGCAATTCCGCCAATGTGCTGGCCGCGATCGAGGCCGCGCACGAACGCGAAATGATCGTGGTCGCGCTGACCGGTAAAGGCGGCGGCCGTATGCAGGAAGTACTGGGCGATACCGATATTCACATTTGTGTGCCGTCCGATCGCACCGCGCGTATTCAGGAAGTGCATTTGCTGACCATCCATTGTCTGTGCGACGGCATCGATGCCATGTTGCTGGGCGAAGACTGACATTGATTCCGAAGGAGAGCTAGTTGATGAGCGTATTCCGCGTCAAGAAGACACTGGTGAGAACCGTGCTGGTGGTCGGGTTCGCCGCGGGACTGTCCGCGACGTTGCAGGGTTGCTTTCTCGCCGTTGCCGGCGCGGCGGGCGGCGGCGCGCTGGTGGCGACCGACCGGCGCACGCTCGGCGCGCAGACCGAGGATCGCGAGTTGCAGGTGAAGGCGCTGTCGCAGATCAGCCAGAACTTGCCCGACAACGCGCACGTCAACGTGACGGTGTTCAACCGCCGCGTGCTGCTGACCGGCGAAGTGGCGGGTGACGTCTCGAAGCAACGCGCGGAGAGCATCGTGCGTGGCTTGAACAACGTCAACACGATCGTCAACGAACTGGCGATCATGCCGGCCAGCTCGTTCTCGTCGCGCACCAATGATACGTACCTGGAAACGCGTGTGAAGACCGCGCTGATCGCCGAGAAGAACATTTCGGCGAACAACTTCAAGGTCGTGGCCGAGCGCGGTTCGCTGTATCTGATGGGGCTTGTCACGATGGACGAAGGCAATCGCGGCGCCGACGTCGCGAGCCGCGTGCCGGGTGTGACGCAGGTCGTGAAGGTGTTCCAGTACATTCAGCCGCAGGAAGCGGCGGCGGCTGCCGCGGCAGCGGCGACCGCACCGGTTGCCGCTTCGCAGCCGGACGCGAGCGCGCCGACTGTCGGTGCGATCCCCGATTCATCGGTGAGTTCGCGTCCGCTCGATCAGCAGGCGCCGGCGCCGGTCAGCAATTCGAACGCGGTGCATCCGGGTAATCCGAAGGCGACGACGCCATGACGCGGGGCGTTGCTTTCGTTGTCGCGATGTTGACGGCTAGCGCGTTGGCCGGCGCTTTTGCCTCTTCAGCGCGTGCGGCCGATGCACCGCGTGGTCAGATCGTTGCTAACTCGAATGCCTGCATGGGATGTCACGCGGTGGACCGCAAACTGGTCGGTCCGTCGTTCCAGCAGATCGCTACGAAGTACAAGGGCGATGCGCAAGCGCCGTCGAAATTGTCGCGCAAGGTGAAGGACGGCGGCTCCGGCGTATGGGGCATGATTCCGATGCCGGCGCATCAATCAATGAGCGATGCGGACATCCGCACGGTAGTGGATTGGGTGCTGGCTGGGGCGCCGTCGAAGTGATGTTTTGCCGCCCGTTTTGCCTCCGGGTTTTACCGCCGCGGGGGCTTGGCAAAACGCAAAATGCCTGTGCTAGAATTGTTTGCACGTTGGGGGGGTAGCTCAGCTGGGAGAGCGTCGCGTTCGCAATGCGAAGGTCGGGAGTTCGATCCTCCTCCTCTCCACCAAAGATCACATCGAAAGTTGTCCGAGATTGTCCGAAAACCCCGCAGCCGGAAGGCTTGCGGGGTTTTCTGTTTCTAACGAAATCCAATCGCCCCCATCACCCCCAAAGGGAGATGTCGCGCATACGACTTGCCCCTACTCCCGAAACTCCACCCCATCCAAACGCCTCAACTGCGCGATGTCGCGAAGCGGCGGCGCGCCGAAGTGCCGGCTATATTCGCGACTGAACTGCGAAGGGCTCTCATACCCGACCCGGACCGCAACCGACCCGACATCTCCGCTATGCCGCAGCAGCAATCTGCGCGCCTCATGTAGCCGCAGTTGCTTCTGATACTGCAGCGGAGTCAGTGTCGTGACGTTCTTGAAGTGATGATGGAGCGACGACACGCTCATGTTCACCGCCTGTGCCAGCGTCTCCATCCGCAAAAGCTCGGTGTAGTGATTCTGGATCCACTCGATTGCCCGCGCGATCCGGTACGTCTGACTCCCGTTTACCGCGACCTGCCGCAGCCGTTTCCCTTGCTCGCTCGTCATCAGCCGGTAGAGCAATTCCTTTTCGATGAGCGGTGCGAGTACCGGAATGTCACCCGGAGTATCGAGCAATCGTACGAGTCGCAGCGCAGCATCGAAAACCGGTGCCGACAGCGTGGCCACAGCGATGCCTTCGCCTGCCGACGCGGCATCCGGTTCAGGCAGACGCAGTTGCGTCGCCAGTTCGACGATCCGCTGCGGATCGAGCGAGAACTTCACACACAGATAAGGCGCGTCGGGCGACGCCCGCGTCACCCGCGACATCACTGGCAGATCGACGGACGTCACGAGGCAATGCAGATGATCGTAGACGTACGCCTGCCCCGCGACCATGACCCGCTTGGCGCCCTGCGCCGCGAACACGAATGCGGAGTTCGTCACGCCGCAACCGAGATCCACGGGCTGCGAGTAGCGATAGAACGTGAGCGACGGGATCGCCGTCTGATGGGTGCCGTCCGTCGGCGCGAAGCGGCTGATGAGCGCGGCGAGTTCGCGGCGCGCGGTTTCGCGTGCCGCCGAAGGATCGGGCCGGGAGGAATGCTGTTTCATGCGCATGAAAATCCGTGGACGGAATCGAGCATACCCAACCGCTGCCGGGCAAGCGCGGCTGGCCTGCTGGATTTGCAGCATTGTTCAATAAATTTGCAGGATTGTGTAAGCGCAACAGCAGGCAGTCGGTACACACTGCCGCGTACACCCGGCGCCAAGTCCGGGCTTTCCCCACGGAGAGGTTCCATGTCTACATCGTTTGTCCTCAACGGCAAGAACGTTACGTTCGATGCCGATCCCACCACGCCGCTCCTCTGGGCGATCCGCGAGGACGCGGGCCTGCACGGCACGAAGTTCGGCTGCGGCATGGCGCAATGCGGCGCCTGCACGGTTCATCTGGAAGGCGAGGCCACCCGCTCGTGCGTGCTGCCGTTTGCGGCTATCGCGGGCAAGCGCATCACGACTATCGAAGGCATTGAAAGCCGGCCCGCAAAAGCCATTCAGGCCGCATGGGTCAAGCTTCAGGTGCCGCAGTGCGGGTACTGTCAGTCCGGACAGATCATGTCCGCGACAGCCTTGCTCGAACATAACGCCACGCCCACTGACGCCGACATCGACGCCGCGATGAACGGCAACATCTGCCGCTGTGCGACCTATACCCGCATTCGCGCGGCCATCCACGAAGCCGCTGCCACCCTGAAGGCCTGACCATGACGACCGATCTCGATCTCACGGATGCGGTACGCCCGTCGCGCCGGACCTTCCTGAAAGCAGCCGGAGCCTTCGCGGCAGTCGGTCTCACCATCGGCTTCGAATGGGCGGGCACGGGCCGCCGCGCGCTCGCCGCCACGATGCCCGACGCGACGTTCGCGCCCAATGCGTTTCTGCGCGTCGCGCCGGACAACAGCGTCACGGTCATCGCGAAGCATGTCGAGATGGGCCAGGGCGCGTACACCGGCATCGCGACGATCGTCGCGGAAGAGCTGGATGCGAACTGGCAGGACGTGCGTGTCGAAAGCGCGCCCGCCGATGCGAAGCGCTATGCGAATCTCGCGTTCGGCACGATCCAGGGCACGGGCGGCAGTTCGGCGATGGCCAACTCGTGGATGCAATTGCGCGAAGCTGGCGCGAAAGCGCGCGCAATGCTGGTCTCGGCCGCCGCTGCGCAGTGGCAGGTGCCCGCCTCCGAGCTGACGACGCGCGACGGCAGCGTTCATCACGCGGCCACGAACCGGACCGCGACCTACGGTTCGCTCGCGTCGGCCGCGGCCCGCTTGCCGGTGCCGGACACGGTCACGCTCAAGTCGCCGAAGGATTTTCGTTTGATTGGCCACCAACTGCCGCGCGTCGACGTGCCGCCGAAAACCAACGGCACCGCGCAGTTCACGCTCGACGTGACATTCCCAGGCATGCTGGTCGCACTGCTGCAGCGTCCGCCGCTCTTCGGCGCGACGGTCAAGTCGTTCGATGCGTCGGCCGCGACAGCGGTGCCCGGCGTCGTCTCGGTCGTGCAAGTGCCGGGTGGCGTCGCGGTGGTCGCGAAGGGTTTCTGGGCGGCGAAGCAGGGCCGCGATGCGTTGAAGGTCGAATGGGACGATTCAAAGGCCGAAAAGCGCAGCTCGGACGCGATCATGGCTGAATACCGGCAGCTCGCCGAACAGCCCGGCATGTCCGCCCGAAAAGACGGTGATGCGACGAAGGCGCTCGCAGGCGCGGTGAAGAAAATCTCCGCCAGCTATGCGTTCCCGTATCTCGCTCACGCGCCGATGGAACCGCTCGACGCGGTTGTCAAACTCACCGCTGACAGTTGCGAAATCTGGGCCGGCGACCAGTTTCAGACCATCGACCAGGCCAACGCCGCACATACGGCGGGGCTCGATCCGCAGCAGGTCAAGATCCACACGCTGTATGCGGGTGGAAGCTTCGGCAGACGCGCGAACACCCAGTCGGACTATATCGTCGAGGCCGTGTCGATCGCGAAGGCGCTGGGCGCGAACGGCACGCCGGTCAAGCTGCAGTGGACCCGCGAGGACGACATCCACGGTGGCCTCTACCGGCCGATGTACTTCCACAAGCTCGACGCGGGCCTGAGCGCGGACGGCAAGCTCGTCGGCTGGCGGCATCGCATCGTCGGTCAGTCAATTCTTGCCGGCACGCCGTTCGCCAGCGTGATGGTCAAGAACGGGATCGACGGGACGTCCGTCGAGGGGGCCGCTAACGTGGCCTACGCGATTCCGAACATCTCGGTCGAACTGACGACCACGCAGACCGGCGTGCCGGTGCTGTGGTGGCGGGTGGTCGGCAGCTCGCACACGGCATTCGCAGTCGAGGCGTTCATCGACGAAGCCGCGCACGCCGCGGGCAAGGACCCGTTCGTTTTCCGCCGCGATCTGCTCGCGCATGAACCGCGCATGCAGGCCGTGCTCGAACTCGCCGCGCAGAAAGCGGGCTGGGACCCGGCTAAACCGTTGCCGAAAGGTCGCGGGCGCGGCATCGCGGTAGCCGAGGCGTTCAAGACGTTCGTCGCGCAAGTCGCGGAAGTCTCCGTCGACAAGGACGGTAACGTGAAAGTGGAGCGCGTCGTCTGTGCAGTGGATTGCGGCACCCCGATCAATCCCGACGTCATCGCCGCACAGATGGAAGGCGGCATCGGCTTCGGTCTCGGCGCGGCGTTGCACAGCGCGATCACGCTGAAGGACGGCAAGGTCGAGCAGAACAACTTCGACGGCTACCAGGTGCTGCGGTTCGCGGAGATGCCCAAGGTCGAGGTGCATATCGTGCAGTCGGGCGAAGCGCCGACGGGTGTCGGCGAGCCGGGTGTCGCACCGGTCGGGCCGGCGGTGGCGAACGCGATCTTCGCGGCCACCGGCAGGCGGATTCACTCGCTGCCGTTTCCTGCCGCTTCGGAAAAGACTGCCTGACGGGCTGACCTAAGACGACGCGCAGCGTCGTGATTAACTGCGCTCCCGCGTGCTTGTCATGCGGGAGCGTGGCGCTTTCCCGAATCAGAACGATCCGATCAGAACTTATCCCACCCGTCATCTACAGCCGCAGTAGCAAGTGCATTAACCGGCGCAACGGCCGTAGCCCGTGCAACGCGTTTCGGAGCAACCGCAACAGCCGCCGCCACCTCGCGCCGCGGCGCCTCCCGCCGAACCGGAGCCGCCGCTACCGCAGCCGCCGCATCCTTCACCTGAAAAAACGCCACGGCGTCAGTCAACTGTTCCCCCTGGTCTTCCATCGACCGCGAAGCCGCTGCAGCCTCTTCCACCAAAGCCGCATTCTGCTGCGTGACGTTGTCCATCTGCGTAATCGCCAGATTGACCTGCTCGATCCCACGGCTTTGTTCGGTCGAGGCCGCCGCGATCTCCGACATGATGTCGGTGACTCGTGCGACTGCCTGAGTCACTTCAGTCATCGTCTTGCCTGCCTCGCCGGCAAGCGCGGACCCGTCGCGAATCTTGTCCACGGAAGTGGCGATCAGGTCCTTGATCTCTTTGGCCGCGCTCGACGAACGTTGAGCCAGGCTTCTGACTTCGCTCGCGACCACCGCGAAACCCCGCCCCTGTTCGCCCGCACGCGCGGCTTCGACCGCCGCGTTCAGCGCGAGGATGTTCGTCTGGAACGCAATGCCTTCGATGATGCCCGTGATGTCCGCGATCTTCGTCGAGCTGTCGCTGATGTCGTGCATCGTGTTCACCACCTGCCCGACGACCTCGCTACCCTTTTGTGCCACCGACGATGCATTCGCAGCCAGCATGCTGCCTTGCTGCGCGTTGTCCGCGTTCTGCTTAACCGTGGAGGTGAGTTCTTCCATGCTGGAAGCGGTTTCCTGCAACGAAGCAGCCTGCTGCTCGGTACGCTGGCTCAGGTCCATATTGCCCGCCGCGATCTGACGTGCCGCGCCGGCGATGCTGGTGCTGCTGTCGCGCACTCGTCCGACGGTCACCGTTAGCCGTTCATTCATCTCGCGCAGGGCGGTCAGCAGTTTGCTGGTTTCGTCGCTGCCCTCGACCGTGATGCGCGTGCGCAGATCGCCTTCCGACACCGTACGCGCGACGTCGATCGCAAAACGCAGCGGCCCCGTCACTGCACGCGTGATCACCACGCATGCGCCGACGGCGAGCCCCAGCGCGATAAGGCAGATCGCGATCAGCAGATTGCGCTGGTTTTCGTAATGCGCCGTGTACTCGTTGACCAGTTGTTCCTGGCGTGAGCGCGTGTAGTCGGCATACGCGTTGGTCGCGCGAATCAGCGCGGCGAGCAGCGGCCGGCAATGCTCGTCCATCTCGACGATCGCTTCGTCCCGCTTGTTGGTGAGCGCGAGATTGACGATGTTGAGGGCAACCGGACCATAAGCCGCTTCGACCCGATTGATCTCGGCGACGAGACTGCGTGCTTTCTCCGACGTATCGGTCGCGCTAGCGATCATGTCGTTGAGCTTTTTCAGGTCGGTTTGCACGTCTTCGTGAGCGCGCGTCACGTCGGCTTTCTCTACTTCGAGATCCTGGGGTTTGCTCACGAGCACAAGGTTGCGCGCCGCGATCGCTCGGCGGTCCACGGCGGTTCGAACCTGCACCGCCATATCGGCGCGTGCGTTGATGCCGTGGACGAAGTTGGAAAACCCCTCGGTCGAATCGCTCAGCGCCTTCAGGGAAAGGCCGGAAACCGCGACGACAATGAGAGACAGCATGCCGAAGCCGGCAATGAGTTTGGTCTTGATGGTGAGGTTCTTGAGTGTCACGATTTTTTTCTCCAATAACGAAACGTTGAAGTGTTCGCAATGGACTCTCAGGTCCGGGCATGGGAGCGTCTATCTGACTGCCGACCATCGTGGCAGCCCCGCGCGGTTTACCCATCGTGCCTTCCCTAAGACGCATCCCGCGAGTACGTCGAACGTCCGGCAATAAATCGGTATCCCATTTACTGGTTATCGGATCGGATTCTTACAGACTTAAGAAATCTCGGGTATTTCTCTACTAAGCTTGCGTACGATGCGCGAAGAACGCATCATTTTCTGTTGATTTGAATATATTTGGGCGCATGATGAAAACATGAATCTTACATATTCATTTCACTTTCCGGCGTGTGTCCGAGCCAATGACCTGCTGGCCAGCATCAGGCAATGAAAAATGGCTTGAACAAGTGATCACCTGCGGATATGATTGAGCAATCACTCATTAATTGTTTGTAGTCGAAGCGAACTGTATGGCCCGTCCGAAAAGCGAAGACAAACGCAACGCTATCCTTGGCGCTGCAACTGAGGTGATTGCCGAGCAGGGTTTGGCCGCGCCCACCGCGCGCATCGCAAAAGTCGCGGGCGTGGCTGAAGGAACGCTGTTCACGTACTTCGACAATAAGGACGAGCTGCTGAACCAGCTCTACCTGGACATCAAGGCGGAGCTGCGCGAAGTGATGATGACGACCTATCCGACGCAAGCCAGCGTGCGCGTGCGCGTCCAGCACGTCTGGAACAGGTTTGTCGACTGGGGCGTGGCGCAACCGCAAAAACGCCGGGCAATGGCACAACTGTCCGTGTCGGAGCGTCTGACCGACTGCACGCGTGCAACTGGCATGGAGTCCTTCGCAGACATCAACGCAATGATTCAGGCAAGCGTGGCGAGCGGCGCGTTGCGTGATCATCCGCCGGCTTTCCTGTCGGCAATCATGGCGGCGTTGGCCGAAACCACCATGGATTTCATCGCTCGCGAACCGGCCAATACCGACCGTTATCGCAAGGCCGGCTTTGAGGCGTTCTGGCACGCGATTGCCCAGAACTAAATTTTTTTGTCTTATTAATGAGCGCGTACATGCTCAATTAAATGTAAGGAGCGCATTATGTCGAAGGTCTGGTTGGTTACGGGAAGTGCCCGCGGGCTTGGGCGCGACATTGTCGAAACGGCGTTGCTTGCCGGTGAGCGGGTGGTTGCTACGGCACGCGATCCGCGTCAGTTGGCCGATCTGCTGACGCGCTACGGCGAGCAGGTTCGCGCGGTTGCGCTGGATGTCACGGATCCGGCCGCGGCGCGCGAGGCGGTGCAGGCCGCAGTCGATGCTTTCGGCCGGCTCGACGTGGTCGTCAACAACGCGGGCTTCGGTCATCTGGCGCCGTTCGAGCAAACGACCGAAGACGATTTTCGTGCGCAGATCGACACCAACTTCTATGGTGTGGTTAACGTCACGCGTGCGGCGCTTCCGGTGCTGCGGAAGCAGCGATCCGGCCACGTGATCCAGATTTCGTCGGTGGGTGGCCGTGTCGGGATCGCGGGTTTGAGCGCGTATCAGGCCGCGAAGTGGGCGGTCGGCGGATTCACTGAGGTGATCAGCCAGGAACTCGCGCCGTTCGGCGTCCACGTCACTGCGCTCGAACCAGGCGGCATGAAAACGGAGTGGGGTACCGGGGCGATGGGTGAGGCGCCGGAATTGCTGCCGGACTATGTGCCGTCGGTCGGCGCCGTCACGGATATGCTGTCCCAGTACGTCGGCCAGGAAACCGGCGATCCCGCAAAGGTTGCGCAAGTGGTGTTGAAGCTCGCGTATCACGATTCGTTGCCGGCGCATCTCTTGCTGGGCAGTGATGCGTTGCATTTCGCCGGCGAAGCTGACAAGGCGCGCGCTGCAGCCGCCGAAGCATGGCGAGCAGTCAGCGCGGCCATCGATTTCTCCGCGCCAACACCGCTGCCGGCCTTTCCGGGTGCATCGGCGAAAGCCTGAGCGCGCATGCGGCGGACGGGCGACGCTCAGATCGCCCGCCACGCTCAGGACAAAGCGGTCACCGCCCGCTTGTGGGACATATTCGAAGGTTTGACCAATGCGCGCTGGCCGGGCGCGATCATGGAGCACGCATCATGAAGGTTCTGATATTCGGCGCGACCGGCATGGTCGGGCAGGGCGTATTGCGCGAATGCCTGCGCGCGCCTGATGTCGAGGTAGTCCAGACGGTTGGCCGCACCCGCACCGGCCAGCTCGATCCGCGCTTGAACGAGCTGATTCAGCCGGACCTGATGGACTACCGGGCGGTGGAAGAGTCGCTGAAGGGTTTCGATGCGTGCTTTTTCTGTCTGGGCGTCTCGTCGGCAGGCATGCAGGAGGCCGAGTATGCGCGCCTGACCTACGACCTGACGTTGGCCGCTGCGCAGACGCTTGCCCGTCTTAATCCGCAGATGACTTTCGTCTACGTGTCAGGTGCGGGCACCGACAGCACTGAACACGGCCGTACCATGTGGGCGCGGGTCAAGGGCCGGACGGAGAATGCGCTGCTACGGCTGCCGTTCAAGGCCGTCTACCTGTTCCGGCCCGGTGTGATCGAGCCGCTGAACGGCGCTGTTTCGAAAACTCGCTCGTACCGGTTGTTCTATACGGTGGCGAGGCCGCTTCTGTCGACGCTGCGCGCGCTGTTTCCCAACCACATTCTGAGCACCGAAGACATCGGCCTGGCGATGTTGGAGGTCGCGCGCCATGGTGCCGCCAAAGCGGTGCTCGAGGTTGCCGATCTCCGTGCGCTCAGCCGCGCCGCATCCGAGCCGGCGCTCGATCTGCACGCGGGCTGAGCGCCCGGCTGGGGTGACGTCCGCGCGCCGCCCCGCGGCCCGCGACGTCCCGTAGTCGAAAAATTTCGTTTAATCCGCCAAAAACCTGTCTTTTCCCTCATTCGACGCGCCTCAGCGTCTGGTAGGCTACCGTTTCACGGGACGCGCCTTCCGGACGCGGCCAACACCTCCACGCGTGTAGGTCAGCGCATGCTCGAATGAAACGCTCATGGTGACGCGCCGACCGAACATCGTGATTGCCATCAGTATCGTGCTGGCCAGCGCGATCCTCGCGATTGCGGTGTGGGTATTGGCGCAGATGCGCGATGACGCGCTGCGGCGCGCGCAGGATTCGGTCTTCAACGTTTCGCTGCTGGTCGAACGCGACGTGTCGCGCAATCTCGAGATCTACGATCTGTCGCTGCGGGCCGTCATTGAAGGCTTGAAACAACCTGGCGTGCTGGACTTGCCGCCGGCGATCCGCCAGATGGTGCTGTTCGACGGCTCAGCCAGCGCAAAAGACCTGGGTTCGATTCTCGTACTCGACGCGGCCGGCAACATCGTCTTCGATTCGCAATCCACGCCTCCGCGCGCGTTCAATCTCGCCGAGCGTGAATACTTCCGCGTTCAGCGCGACTCTCCCAATGTCGGCCTGTATGTCAGCCATCCGTTCATACCCAAGGTACACGGTAAGGACGTGAGCATTGCGCTGAGCCGGCGCATCTCGCGGCCGGACGGCAGCTTCGGCGGCGTGGTGGTCGGCACGATGCGGCTCACTTACTTCAGACACCTGTTCGCCGGCATGAATCTCGGCGCGGGCGGGTCGATGGCGCTGATGCTGAACGACGGCACGATGCTGATGCGGCGCCCCTACGATCCGAAAATTATCGGCCGGAGCCTGACCGGCACCGCGAACTACTCACGCTTCCTTCTGCAGCCGAGCGGGGACTTCTTCGGCACGGCGGCGATCGACGGTGTCGAGCGCTGGTACGCGTTCCGCCATATCGATATGTATCCGCTGATTCTCGACGTGGCGCTCTCCACGCGCGATATCTATGTGGAGTGGCGGCGTCGCGCGTGGATCATCGGTACGCTGATCGCGGCGCTCGACGTGGTGATCATTGCGCTCGCTCTCCTGTTCTCGCAGCAACTGCGGCAGCGCCGCGCGGCCGAAGAAGAGTTGCGCGTGCTCGCGCGTACCGACGGGCTGACCGGCCTGAACAATCGCCGCACGTTCGAGGAACATGCGGAAGAGGAGTGGCGCCGCGCGCAACGTAACGAATGGCCGTTGTCGATGCTGCTGATCGACGTCGATACATTCAAGGGCTTCAACGATCTATACGGCCACTCGGCCGGCGACGATGCGCTCGTCGCCGTCGCGCGCTGCATCGCGCAGAACGTGCGGCGCCCGGGCGATACCGCTGCGCGCTATGGTGGCGAAGAATTCGCTGTGCTCTTGCCGGATACCGACGAAACCGGGGCGACGGCCATCGCCGAGAAAATTCGCGCCGCGGTTCAGGCGCTCGAACTTCGCCACGTCGCGAGCTCGCACCATGTGCTGACCATCAGCATCGGCATTGCCTGCACCGGCCGCCAGGTATTCGCGACGAGCCGCGCACTCGTCAACGCCGCGGACGAGGCGCTCTACGAGGCCAAGGACGCCGGCCGCAACCGCGTGCTTTGCTACCCGGTGGCGGCGCGGGCGGATCGGCGGAGTGCCGTGGCGTCGCCGGCGCAATGAGGCAAGGCGATTTCACAGGCGTGCCGGTTAGTGGGCCGCACCGAGTTCGAGCAGCGGGCCAGCGCTGATTGGCGCAGAACCTATCGCGTGCGCTGCTCTGAATAATTTCACCCGGGTAATATGTTGCGCTTAATTTATACCCGGGTATAATTCGACAAATTCATCTTTCTGGAGTTTGTCATGACCCCCCACCCTGTAACCTGCACCGCCTTCGAGGGGCACCGCCGCATCGCCTCGGGCTCCTTGTCCGAGGTGGCGCTCGCCATACGCGAAGTGCTGGCGCGCGGTGAACAGGCGCCCGTGCTGGTTTTCGACGACGTCACGAGTCGCCCGGTCGAGTTTGATTTGCGCGGTACGCCTGAAGAGATTCTGGCGCGGCTGGCAAGCGGGGCGCCCGGCGAACAACCCGCACCAACCGCTGACGCCGGGGAAGACGACACCCCGCGCAGCCGCGGCCGGCCCAAGCTCGGTGTGGTGGCGAGAGAGGTGACGTTACTGCCGCGTCATTGGGATTGGCTCAATGGGCAATCGGGTGGCGCTTCGGTCGCGCTGCGCAAACTGGTCGACGCGGCGCGGCTTGCGGGCGAGGACAAGGACCGCAAACGCGCAGCGCAAGAAGCGGTGTATCGCTTCATGACCGCGATCGCCGGCAATCTGCCTGACTACGAAGATGCGACACGCGCGCTCTATGCCGACGATCGGACGCGCTTTGACGGGATCGTCGCGGCATGGCCGGAGGATGTGCGCGATCACACGCTGCGGCTTGCTCAAGGTGCGCTCGTTACGCATCCATAAATTCAACCGCGTATCGAACGCACCGGACGCACTGGCGAGTGCGCCGACCAACGAAACGTAGGGACAAAAAAAAAGCCGCTCACGCCGGGGAGCGTGAGCGGAAAGTCGGAGAGTTACATCAACATCACGTGCGCTCATGGGGGTGAACGCAACAAACAAAGTCTAAAAGCTCGGCTCATCCCCATATATCAGACAAATCCCAATCATTGCGCCGACATGCAAAGCGCGTCGACGTAGCGATCCGGACCTGTGCGCCAGGCATTCCTTACATCATCCTGTCCCGGTTATGCCCACCATTTATCGCATCAAGTCTCTGTTACGCACGCCGTAAAAGAGGTGGGAGCGTCGCCACGTATCTGAAAAATGGCGAAATGTTTTGCCATGACGCAGCGGCGCGAGCGTCCCCTTAGGACTTGTGAAGGATGGTGAGATGAAGTGGTTTGACCGCATGACCGTATTCAGGAAGCTGCTGTTGGCGTTCGCCGTCGTGATCGGGTTCTGCGTCGTGATCGGCGGGACTTCGCTGAAGACGTTGTCGTCGATGCATGCCATTACCGACGCCATCTGCGACCAGCACATGAACGGCCTCTACTGGATGGAAGAGGCGAACCGTCACAAGATCGATTCCGATCTTGCCGCCGCGAATCTCGGCTACGCCGCCGACGACGCCGGCCGTCAAAAGTTGAAGGACAGCATCGTCGCGTCGCTCAAGGAGATGCACGGCGCCTACGATCAGTATCGCGCGACCATCGCTACAGCCAAGGGTCAGGAGATGTTCGACGAGGTGCTGCGCAAGTCGGCCGTGTGGGAGGGCATCGTGCATCAGCAGATCGGTCTCGAACCGATTCCGGCCGGCGTCGACAACAACGAACTCGTGCGCCGCGCGATTGCGTCGAGCGAGGCGCTGCGCGATCGCATCACGGCGCTGATCGACTATCGCCGTCAGCAAGCCAACGAAGCGCAGCAGGAGGCGGGAGCCAACTATCAGCACATGCGGATTGTGATGCTCGCGCTGGTGTTGGGCGCGATCGCGGTGGGCACCTTGCTCGCGACGGTGATTGCACGACGCCTTGCGCGTCAGTTCGGCGGCGAACCCGATTACGCGATGCACATCGCCAACCGCATCGCCGATGGCGATCTGAGCGTGCGCGTCGACACCCGTGCGGGCGATACCCACAGCATGTTGTTCGCGCTGAGCAATATGCGTGAGCGGCTGGCGGGCATCGTCTCGGGTATCAGCGAGTCGAGCGAATCGATCCTGATGGCCTCGGGCGAGATCGCGCAGGGCAACACCGATCTGTCGCAACGCACGGAAGAGCAGGCTGCCGCATTGCAGGAAACCGCGTCGAGCATGGAGGAATTGACGTCGACGGTGAAGATGAATGCCGAGAACGCGCAGCAGGCGGGTGGTGTCGCGCACGGCGCGTCGGAAGTGGCGGCGCGCGGCAGCGGCCTGGTCGGCGATGTGGTCGAAACGATGCGCGAGTTGGCGGCCGGCTCGAAGCGCATGACCGACATCATTGCGGTGATCGAAGGGATCGCGTTCCAGACCAATATTCTCGCGCTGAACGCCGCCGTCGAAGCGGCGCGGGCTGGCGAGCAGGGCCGCGGCTTTGCGGTGGTGGCGGGCGAAGTGCGTTCACTCGCGCAGCGCAGCGCGGTGTCGGCCAAGGAAATCAAGGAGCTGATCGAGAGCTCGACGGCGCGCGTGGGCAGCGGCGCCGAACTGGCCGAGCGGGCCGGTCAGACGATGGCGGAAGTCACGCATGCGGTGAAGCGCGTGACCGACATCATGGGTGAGATCTCGTCTGCGTCACAGGAGCAAAGCACCGGCATCGAGGAAGTGAACCGCGCGGTCGCGCAGATGGATGACGTGACCCAGCAGAACGCGGCGCTGGTCGAGCAGGCGGCGGCCGCGGCGGCGTCGATGGCGGACCAGGCCAGGCAGTTGCAAGCGGCGGTGACGGTGTTCTCGCTGGACACGCGGCGCGCGTAGCGCTCATTGCGCGCTTTTTGCCGCCCTTGCCAGGCCTGGTGCCTCTCCGTACACTCGCGCGTAATTCCCAGATGGCGCGGTTTCGCTGCGCCGTCCACTAAAACGCCGACAGAGGAGAACCCCCGCCATGGCCGATTCCTATTTCCCACGCTGGCGCGCCCAGCCGAACGCTGCCGAGGGCCGCATTGTCGGCACCGACGAGCGTCTCGCGTGGCCGCAGATGTTTGCAATGGGTATTCAGCACGTTGTCGCGATGTTCGGGTCCACCGTGCTTGCGCCGTTGCTGATGGGCTTCGATCCGAACCTGTGCATCTTCATGTCGGGGATCGGCACGTTGTTGTTCTTCGTCCTTGTGGGTGGGCGCGTACCGAGCTATCTCGGTTCGAGTTTCTCATTCATCGGTCTGGTGATCGCGGTGACGGGGTATGGCGGCCACGGTCCGAACATGAACATTCCGGTGGCGTTGGGCGGGATTATCGCGTGCGGGGTGGTGTACGCGATCATTGGCCTGATCGTGTCGGCGGTCGGCACCCGCTGGATTGAAACGCTGATGCCGCCAGTGGTGACGGGCGCGATCGTCTGCGTGATCGGCTTGAATCTCGCGCCGATCGCGGTGCATGGCGTGAGCGGGAGCAACTTCGACTCGTGGATGGCGCTGGTGACGGTGCTGTGCGTCGGCGCGGTCGCGGTGTTTGCGCGCGGCATGCTGCAGCGTTTGCTGATTCTGGTCGGTTTGCTGATGGCGTACGTGATTTACGCGATCGTCACGAATGGTCTCGGCATGGGCAAGCCGATCGACTTTGCGATTGTGGCGAACGCTGCATGGTTCGGTATGCCGCAGTTCACGGCGCCCGTTTTCAACATGCAGGCGATGACCTTGCTTGCGCCGATCGCGGTGATTCTTGTTGCTGAGAATCTTGGGCACATCAAGGCGGTGAGCGCGATGACCGGTCAGAACCTCGACCGTTATGTCGGCCGTGCATTTATCGGCGACGGACTCGCGACGATTCTGTCTGGCGTTGCCGGCGGCACGGGGGTGACGACGTATGCCGAGAACATCGGCGTGATGGCCGTGACCAAAATCTATTCGACGCTGGTATTTGTGATTGCCGCGGTGATTGCGCTGGTCTTGGGCTTTTCGCCGAAGTTCGGCGCGGTGATTCAGACCATTCCGGGGCCGGTGCTGGGGGGCGTGTCGATTGTTGTGTTTGGGTTGATTGCCGTGACTGGCGCGCGCATCTGGGTCGTGAATAAGGTCGATTTCTCCGACAACCGGAATCTGATCGTGGCGGCGGTAACGCTCGTGCTTGGCGCTGGGGATTTTTCGTTGAAGCTCGGTGGGTTCGGGCTCGGCGGGATCGGTACCGCGACCTTCGGCGCGATCATTTTGTACGCGCTCCTGAGAAGAAAGCCGGCGCAGGGGCCGGTGGCCTGATTGGCCTGGGCGATGGCCTTTCTTGTGATCGAGAGTTCAAGCGATCAAGAGAAAGGCCATCGCCGCGTCGTAACGCTGACTGCTACCTCTATCGCTTCCGCACGGTCAGCGCCGTCTCCGATAGATCCACCTCGCGCATGAGCTTGTTCAAAGTCTCGTCATTGATTGCCTGACTATTGCGCAGCGCAAGCAGTACCTTCCGCTCGGCTCGCATCGCCGCCAACTTCATCCGGAATTCCAGCGCATCGGCACGGCGTGCCAGTTCACGTGGCTCCTGTTCGTCTTCCAGTGTGGCGAGCCGTCGTCGATAAATGTCCATGACTCGCGCGGTGACATCCGCCGCGTATGCCGAGGCCGACTCATCCAGATCCGCGCAATCTTTGTCGTGCACTTCGTCAACCGCGCGAATCGCGGCTTGCGCCGCCAACGTGCGCGCCATCGCCTCCTCCGCCGCATGCGGATCCTTACCCCGCCGCCAGCCGCTCAACAACAGCGGCAACGCCACGACGGCCACCAGCAGCGACAGCAGAATCACGCCCGAGGCAATGAAAATCGCAAGGTCCCGCCCCGGCAACGGCGTACCACCCGGCGACACCTCGGGCAACGACAACACGCCCGCCAGCGTCACCGCGCCACGCACGCCGGCCACCGTCGTCACGGTTACCGTGCGCAACCCCGGCACGGCACTCGCCATGCCGTGCTTCGCCGCGCCGCGGCTCGCGAACCAACGCAGCAACCACACCCACACGAAGCGCAGTGCGTAGAGCGCCGCCGCCACCGCGGCGATGTAGCCGATCAAGCGCCACACCTCCACATCGCTGGTCTCGTGCGCGTCAAGCAGCGCGCGGCCGAGAATGTGCGGAAACTGCAGCCCCAACAGAATGAACACCATGCCGTTGAAGACGAATTCGATCATCGTCCACGTGCTGTTCCCGCGCACGCGCGACGACACCGGCCCGGCGTTCGCGATGTTCGCGTAGTTCATCATCATGCCGGCTGAGACCGCGGAAAGAATGCCCGAGAACTCGAAGCGCTCGGCGATCAGATACGCGGCGAACGGAATTAGCAGCGTCATCACCACACCGGGTGCCGGATCGCCTTCTTCGTTAAGACTCAGAAAATGCGCGGACACAAAGCTGAACAGCCAGCTCACCGCCGCGCCCGTCGCGAGACCGCCGACCGCGATGATCACGAAGCTGATCGACGCGTCGCGCAGCGAAAACACCCCCGTCAGCGCCGCGGCAATCGCGAACTTCAACGCGACAAGGCCCGACGCGTCGTTCATCAACGCCTCACCTTCGAGGATATGCATCAACCGCCCAGGAATCTTGCCCTTGCCGGCGATACCGGTCAGCGCCACCGCATCGGTCGGCGACAGCACCGCGGCAAGCGCGAACGCGACCGGCAGCGAGATCGACGGCACCAGCGCATGGATGAAGTAGCCGACTGCCAGCACCGTCATGAAAACCAGGCCGAGCGCGAGCATCAGGATGGAGCGGCGCGCCATGAACAATTCGCGCTTCGGGATTCGCCATCCATCCGCGAACAGCAGCGGCGGAATGAACAGCATCATGAAAATTTCCGGATCGAAGGTGACGTGCAGCCCGAGCCTCGGCCATGCGAGCAAGGCGCCGATCGCGATCTGGACCAGCGGCAGCGGCAAGGCGACCCGCAGCATCCGCGTCACGATGCCGGATGCTGCGACGGCGAGCAAAAGAATCAGTACGGTAAAGACAATATCCATCGGTCTATTTCTGGAGATATAGCGGTGCTTCCTCTGCGATCGTCGACGATGTCGCCGCGTATCGATCGCGAGGCGTGCGTGAGGCACAAGGCCGAAGTTTAGCCCGACGCTGCAGCACGCCATTGTTAACCCGACAAGGTCCCGCGAGCCCGGTCGGCAAGCGTCCAGGTAAGGTGATGCACCTAAACGGTGCGCGCTGCGCCCCCGCGCGGCGCATCGGCTCGTTCATCGGTGCAATCTTTCATGCAAATTTCATTCGAATGTGCGCCAGCGTGCGCATGGAGCTTGCTTAAGGAATATCGATGACGCACATTTTGAGAAACGGTGCCGAGGTTGTTCGCTTCCGCGTTCGGACCGGCCCGGCTCTCGCGTGAGAGGATTGCATGACGATTGCGCAACAGGAAAGGACGGCCAGCGCGCCGCATGGCTTCGATGTCGAGGTGACGTCGGGGCTCGAACGTTTTTCGGTGCAGCACGGCGAGCTGACGTTAACCAGCGTGTTTCAACCCATTTTCAGCCTGTCGCATATGCGGGCAGTGGGCTACGAGGGGCTGCTGCGCGCGCACGATGCGCTCGACCGGCCTGTGTCGCCGCTTGACGTATTCGGCGAGGCGGCGCGTCTGGGCGACGTGCTGCAAGTCGACCGGCTCGCCCAGACCCTGCATCTGGAGAACTTCAAGGTACTTGGCGCCGAGCGCGAATGGCTGTTCCTGAACGTCCATCCCGGCGCGCTCACCGACCCGTATCTCGCCGCCGCCTTGCTGGCCAACCTCAAGCGACTCGATCTGTCGCCCCGGCGGATCGTGCTTGAGGTGCTCGAACAACGCGCCGAAGATCTCGAACGTCTCGCCGACGCCGTGCGCCAATTCCGCGAGCGTGGTTTCCTGATTGCGCTCGACGATTTCGGCGCGGGCCATTCCAACGTCGAACGGATCTGGCAGTTGAATCCCGACATCGTGAAGCTCGACCGCATCATGCTGTCGCACGCCGCGCATCGTGCGGATATGGCGACGATCCTGCCGGGGCTGGTGGCGCTGCTGCACGAAGCGGGCAAGCTGGTGCTGATCGAAGGTGTAGAAACGGAACACGAAGCGCAGATGGCGCTCGCCTGCGATGCGGACTTCGTACAGGGGTTTTTCTTCGGCCGGCCGAATCCAGGGGCGGCCGACGCGGCGCACGCCACGACTTGCATCAGCGAAGTCACCGACCGCTATCGCGATCAGGCCGAAGCGCGCGAGCGCCGCAATGCGAGCCGTCTCACGCCGTATCTGCGGGCGTTTGAGCGTGCCGCGGAACGGCTCGCAGCCGGCGAACCGCTCGAGGAAGTGTGCTGGAATTTCCTCGCGCTCGACCATGCCGCGCGCTGTTTTCTGCTCGATGCGAAGGGCAAGCAGGCGGGCCGCAACGTCGTGTTGCGTGCCGATCGCGCGGCGCATGAGACGCGCTTTTTGCCGCTTGCCGACGCGCAAGGGGCGAACTGGCTGCGTCGTCCGTATTTCCGTGCGGCGATCAACGCGCCTGAACGCGTGCATGTGACGCGTCCGTATCTGTCGATCAACGAGGCGCTGCCGTGTGTGACGCTGTCGGTGGCGACGCGCGTGGGTGATCAGACGTGCGTGCTGTGCGGCGATATCGATTGGGTCGAAGAATAGAGGTTCGGATGCTTCGCTCCGGAGGGTGAGCGGCGGTCCTCATGGCCTAGATTGGCGGGACGCGCGGCGGTTCTGAGATCATGTCGTTTTTAACGACCCACAGCCGCGCTTATGTCAGTCCTACTTGAAGTCATCGCCACGACCGTTGCCGACGCCCGGCTTGCCGTGCAGGCCGGTGCGAACCGTCTTGAACTCGTCACCGCGATGGGCGAGGGCGGTTTGACGCCGAGCCTTGGGTTGATCGAGGCGGTGGTTGCCGCGAGCGCCGTACCCGTCAACGTGATCGTGCGACCGCATAGCCGCTCGTTCGTGTACGACACTGACGACTACGCCGTGATGCTGCGCGACGTGCGTGCAGTCAAGGCGGCGGGCGCGAACGGCGTGGTGATTGGCATGCTGACGGCAGATGGTGAGATCGACCGCGAAGGCCTCGCGCGTGCGATCGATGCGGCGGATGGCTTGGCGATCACCTTCCATCGTGCGTTCGACGAAACGCGTGATCTGCAGAAAGCGCTCGACGTGCTGCTCGGTTTCGACGCCGTGACGAATGTGCTGACCTCGGGCGGAAAACCTTCCGTGCTGCAGGCAGAGTCGATCGTGAGTGAGCTGGTACGGCAAGCGGCCGGCTCACATTGCACGGTGCTGGCGGGCGCGGGTTTGACCATCGATGCAGTGGCCGGCTTCGTGAGCGCGACGCAAGTTCAAGCGGTTCACTTTGGTTCGGGTGTGCGCGTTGGCGGCAACGGTCTTGCGCCCGTCGATGCGGCGAAAGTCGCGCAGGTGAGGGCGCTACTGGACACAAAGCGTGGCTGATTCGTCAGGAAGATAATCAGCGCTATTGGGCACAACGCGGTGCAAATCCACCAGGCAAAAAAATGCCGCTTCGAGGTTCAACCCGAAGCGGCATTCTTCATCTACGGAGCGAAAGAATTACTTCGCGACGACCACCGGAATCCCGCGCAACTGCCCGGCGCCTTTCATCTCTTCCAGCGACTTCTTCACCGACACACTTGTCGCTGCTTCGATCTGCAAGCGCGCCGCGAGATCGCGCTCGCCGCGCTTCACGCCCGCCAGATTCGCCAGCTTCACGTGACCATAACCGCGTACACGCGCATGCAGATCGGCGAGCTTCGCGACGTCTTCCAGATTGTTCGCGTTGAGCTTTGCGAACGCGCGTTGCAACGTCGTTTCGTAATCGCCGGCGAGTTCGCGCTCCATCTTGCGTTCCAGCGTGCGGCCGAACGGATCGAACATCGTGCCACGCAAGCCGCTGAATTTCGCCATCACACCCAAAACCGGCCACATCCATTGACCGAAGGTTTTCTTGGTCGGATTCACTCCCGGTTGAGGACGCGTGAGCGTCGGCGGCGCGAGGTTGAACTTGATGCCGAAGTCCTTGCCCGCGACACCTTCGAATTGCGCTTCCAGTGCTTCGCGGAAGGCCGCATCCGTATGCAGGCGCGCCACTTCGTATTCGTCCTTCACCGCGAGCAGACGATAGAACGTCGTCGCCACGGCACGCGTGATGCGCTCGCTCTTTGCATCGACCGCGGTTTCGGCACGGCGTGCCGCATCGACCAACGTGCGATACCGCTGCACATAACTCGCGCCACCGTACGTTTGGAGACGACCCTCGCGATGCGCGATCAGTTCGTCGAGCGTATCGACGCGCACGGCCTGCTTCGCCAGATGCCGTGCCTGCCACAGCGATTCGAGCGCAGCGGGGTCTTCCGCAGCAACACGCCCGATCGAAAACGCCAGTTGATTCATCTGCACCGCGACGTTGTTCAATTCGATCGCGCGCATCATCGCGGCGAACGACACGGGCACGAGGCCAAGTTGCCAGGCGTAACCGAGCATCAGAATGTTCGCGCCGATGGTGTCGCCGAGAAAACGCGTGGCGAGCGCCTGGGCGTCGCACGTCGACATGCGATCGTCGCCTGCCGCGTGGCGCATCTTGTCGATCAACGCGTCGGCATGCAGCGTCGCGTCCGGGTTCTGCACGAAGGTCGCGTTCGGAATCGCATGCGTGTTGACTACGATGCGCGTGCGGCCATGACGCACCGTTTGCAAGGCATCGGCGCTCGCGCCCACCACCATATCGCACGCGAGCAGCACGTCGGCCTGTTGCGTGTCGATACGCACCTGATTGAGCCACTCGTCGCGCGCCGCGAAGCGCACGAACGACAACACCGAGCCGCCCTTTTGCGCGAAGCCCATGAAGTCGAGCACCGACGCGCTCTTGCCTTCCAGATGCGCGGCCATGCTGATCAACGCACCGACCGTCACGACACCTGTGCCGCCAACACCGGTCACCAGAATGTCGTAAGGCGCGGCATCGAGATGCGTCGCGGGAATCGGCAAGGCGTCGACGCGCGCGGCGAGCGCGGCCGGATCGAACGCGGCGCCCGCGGCTTTCTTCAGCTTACCGCCTTCCACCGTGACGAAGCTCGGGCAGAAACCGTTCACGCAGGAGTAGTCCTTATTGCACGACGATTGATCGATGCGGCGCTTACGCCCCAGCGCAGTCTCAAGCGGCTCGACCGACAAGCAATTCGATTGCACGCCGCAATCGCCGCAGCCTTCGCAGACTTCCTCGTTGATGAAGAGACGCTTGTCCGGATCGGGAAACTCACCTTTTTTCCTGCGACGCCGTTTTTCAGCCGCACAGGTCTGGTCATAGATCAGCACGGTCACGCCGTCGATATCGCGCAACGCGCGCTGCACCGTGTCCATTTCGCTGCGATGGTGGAACGTCGTGCCTTTTGGGAAGAGGTCGTGATGGCCGTCGTATTTCTCCGGCTCGTCGCTGACCACGACGAAACGCGACACGCCTTCGGCTTCCACCTGACGTGCGATCTGCGGCACCGAGATGCTGCCATCGACCGGCTGGCCGCCCGTCATCGCGACGGCATCGTTATAGAGGATCTTGTAGGTGATGGTGGTGTTCGCGGCCACCGCCTGGCGGATCGCGAGAATGCCGGAGTGAAAGTAGGTACCGTCGCCGAGATTCTGGAATACGTGGCGCGTTTTCGTGAACATCGAATGCGAGGCCCAATCGACCCCTTCACCGCCCATCTGAATCAGGCCGGTGGTGTCGCGCTCCATCCACGACGCCATGAAGTGACAACCGATCCCCGCATGCGCGATCGAACCTTCAGGCACTTTGGTCGACGTGTTGTGCGGGCAGCCCGAGCAGAAATACGGCGTACGTTTCACGCTATCCGCCGCATTCGACAGGATTTGCGGCGCCACCAGATCGACCACGCGCTCGCGACGATCGAGCGCCGGCTTGTGCTTCGCGAGCCAGTTCGCGAACACCGGCAGGATGCGCGACGGGCGCAATTCCCCGAGCGACGACAGCAACAGCGTGCCGTCTTCGGCGTTCTTGCCGACCACGATCGGCCGCGTGCCTTGCGTGCGGTTGTACAGATAGTCTTTGATCTGCTGCTCGATGACCGGGCCTTTCTCCTCGATCACCAGCACTTCGGACAAACCGGACACGAACGCGTCGATGCGCGTCATTTCCAGCGGGAACGACAAGCCGACCTTGTAGATCCGCACGCCGGCCGCTTCCAGATCGGCGACAGTCAGATCGAGCCGACGCAGCGTTTCCATCAAGTCGAGATGCGCCTTGCCGCACGTGACGATACCCACATTCGCATGCGGACTTGGCGCGATCCATTTGTCGATGCTGTTGGTGCGCGCGAAATGACGGACCGCGTCGAGCTTCGCGTGCATCCGCGCTTCGATCGTGAGACTCGGCAGATCGGGCCAACGGTTATGCAAGCCGCCGGCGGGTGATTCGAAATCCTGCGGAACCGTCCATTCGGTTTGCAGCGCATCGAGGTCGACCGTCGAACCGGATTCGACCGTTTCCGAGATTGCCTTGTAGCCGACCCACGCACCCGAGAAACGCGACAGCGCCCAGCCGTACAGGCCGAACTCGAGCATGTCGGCAATGTTCGACGGATTCACCACCGGCATATGCCATGCCATCAACGCGAAGTCGCTCTGATGCGGCATCGACGACGATACGCAGCCGTGATCATCGCCCGCCACCACCAGCACGCCGCCGTGCGGCGATGAGCCGTACGCGTTGCCGTGCTTCAGCGCATCGCCCGCGCGATCCACGCCGGGGCCTTTGCCGTACCACATCGCGAACACGCCTTCGACGGTGCGCTCCGGGTCCGATTCCACCCGCTGCGTACCGAGCACCGCGGTGCCGCCCAGTTCTTCGTTGATCGCCGGCAAAAAGCGAATATCACTCGCCGTGAGCAGTTTCTTCGCTTTCCACAACTGCTGGTCGACCATGCCGAGCGGCGAGCCACGATAGCCGCTGATGAAGCCGGCGGTGTTCAGGCCCTGCGCGCGGTCGACTGCGCGTTGCATCAGCGCGAGGCGCACCAGCGCCTGCGTGCCGGTCAAGAAGATCCGGCCGCGCGTGGCGGTGAGGTTATCGGACAGCTTGTAGTCGGCGAGAGCGGGCGTGCCGTCGATGGGCAGGCGAGCGGTCATGGGTGAGTCTCCAATGTTTTGCATCCGCGCGCCGTGGGGTGGGGGCCACAAAAGGCGATACGGCGAAAGAGACTCTATTTTTTAGCGCCAATTGGAGTGAATTTTTTCTACTTGGCGAGGCGTTCAACGAAACAGCGCGACGGGGCGCGCGTTTTAATGAAGTTTTGAGATGGATCTGCCACGTGGCGGGCGGGTTCGGGTATGCCCTGGTGCGTTTCAGTCCTGTTTTTACGGCGCGGGCGCCTTCGCCATAGGCGCGGAGACAGGTGCTGAATCGAGCGGCACGACCTCGTCGAAATGCGAGTAATCGATGTGACTCACGCCGCCCTCGTCACGCATGATGTCGGCGAAACGGTGTTGCCAGCGGATCTGCTCACAACGCCACATATGGCGCGCCTGCATGGTCTGCGAGGTCGATTCGTCGACCCCTTCGAGCGTGAGCCACAGCGACGCATCGTGGCCCTTGAGCGTTTCGGCGGTCTCGCCAAATAGCGGACTGCTTTCGTCGATGACGTGCATCATGACCCAGCCCAGTTTGAACACGGGATGCTGGTCGCGCACCAGCGTCAAGTCGTAGAGCTTGCGCAGCGTATAACCTTCGGTGGAGGTTTCCAGTCGCATGAGGCGAAGTTTCGCCCGCGCTTCGGCGATCACGTTTTGACGCGCATTGGCGGCGCGCACCATCAGCGTCATGCGGCCCTCGTACGGCCATACGACCGCGTAGCGGGCGAACATGATCTTGGCGTGCGGACGTGAGAAGCGCGCGAAGATCAGCCCGGTCGCCAACGCGATGCTGGACATGCCGACAAAGATCTCCAGTGTTGCGATCCAGTGGGCGTAAACCGTTTGCGGGTGCATGTCGCCGTAGCCGACCGTCGCGAGCGTTTCGACGCTGAAGAAAAACGCGCCGCTGAAGCCTGCCGGAAACTGATTGGCGATCGGTGCGTTGCCGAGCATGTAGAGCGCGGCAAACACGGTGTTGAGCAGCAGGAACAAGACCCCGAGCGAGACGAAAAACGTCGGCCAGCGGACCATGAGTGCGCGGTGATAGAGATCCTGCCAGAGCGGCGTCGGCATGCCGTGCGCGATAACGACGCGATCATCCAGGCGCAATTCCCGGCTGCCGCGCGTGCGACCTTTCTGCGCACGCGTTTCGTCGTCGCCGATGCTGGAAAGATGGTCTGGTGATTCGGTCGCCATCGCGTGCCCGTGGAGAGGAAGAACGCGTAAAGCGTAGCACGCCGGTTAGCGCGCGGAGGGGGATTGTCGGCGCGCTGAAGGGACGTTGGAGAGCGTGCCCCAACGGCAGGTTGCACAGACGTCGAGGTAGCACATCGACGGCGTGTTGCACGGGCGCCGAGGCGGCGCTTCCAACACCCGCCTGCGGTACTTTGGGCGAGCGTGCGGGAGATGCGGCGATTCCGCTCGCTTGACGCACACGCCTCTACCAATGCGCCCGCTGAAGGTCTACGGAAACGCCCTCGGTTTTGGAATGCCGGCGCCGTGTTCGATGTCGTCGACGCCTTGCTGGTGCGCTGCTGCGATAGCTTCGGCTTCATCCGCGTAGCCGTTGTCGCCGCCGACGGTGGTCCACGGCTTGACGGCTTTCTCGCGATGCCGGATTTCGTATTCCGCGTCCCAGCGTGCGCCGTTGAGTTCGAGAGGGCGGACGTGAATCGAGTACACGCCGTAGAGGAAGAGCTGTTCAGCCATGATCGCCTCCAGCCGGTTGATTTAGAAGCGGCGCTGTGCGATGGACGCAGCGCCGGGTTGCCTAGAGTTCGATTTCCCCGAGGATGCGGTGCGCGAGCGCCTTGGCTTCCTCGAGGGCTTCCTCGGGCGTGGACGAAGTGGCTTCGACTTCGTAGACCGTGGTCTCCTGGTCGGTGCTTGCTTCGCCCTCGTCGCGGGAAAGCGTAACGATGCCCTGCCACGTGTCGCTTTGTACTTCTCTTATCGAGGCGGTGGCCGTGTAGATACCTTTGGTGTAGGTGATGTCATCCATGGCGACGCTCCTTCTTCCAAAGGGTTGGTTTTTTCATCCTAGCACGATGACCGGGGTTCGGTTTTTCGGCCGCGTGGCGCCCAGTGTTGGCAACCGATGTCCACAACAATACGCGCCGCACAAGGCAAAAAAACTACAGCAGCGCCACAACCTCATCCAAAGAAGGTGCATGCGCGCCAGCATGGCGGCAAGCCGCGGCGCCGGCGGCCAGTGAAAAGGCCAGGTGCTCCGGCCATGCTCGCTGCGGCGCGGTCATCAAGCTGAACAGCAGGCCGCCAATCGAGGCGTCGCCCGCTCCCACCGTATCGACAACTTCCACCCGTGGCGGCCGGGCCTCTACAACCATCGCGCCGTCGATCAACATGGACGTCTCCGGTCCACGCGTGACCAGCACGGTGGCGGCGGGATTCATCGCCCGCAACTGGGCAAGCGCGCCGGCCTCGTCGTCCGTCTTGAACAGCATGCGCAAATCCTCGTCTGACACCTTGATCAGATCGGCCAGCGCGGCCATCTTCCGCAACGTGGGCTCGTAGCCATGCTCCATCAGATTCCGGTAATTCGGATCGAAACTGATCTTCACCCCGCGCGAGCGCAACTCGGCGGCCAACGCGGCAAGCGTGTCGCCCAGCGGCTGACGCACCAGGCTGATGCAGCCAAAATGCGCCCACTTCACCTGCCCGATCCAGCCAGCCGGCAGGCGCGCCGGATCGAACGCCAGATCGGCGCCGTTCTCACCCATGAAAAAGTACGCCGGCGGATGCGTCTGATGAACGATCGCCAAGAGAGGCGGGCGCTCCACGCGCTGCATGAAACGCATATCGAGTCCCGCGGCAATGCTCGCGTTCCACAACTCATCGGAGAAGTTATCGACGCCCAGCGATCCGGCGCACGCGGTCGGCAAACCGAGCCGCGCCACGCAGCGCGCGACGTTCCAGCCGGCGCCGCCAGGACGCGAGAGCCATTGCGAGGCGCCGGTCCGCACGAGATCGGTGAGGATGTCGCCGGCCGAGACGAAGAAGGGGAATTCGGTGTTTGCGCTCAAGTTGCTCATTTTGCTTACTCCGCGGATTCGGACGCAGCGGCCGCGCCGTCAGGCAGTGCGTGCGCCAGCACCTCGTAGCACGCGCCCATCGTGTGATAGTCGGTCTTGCCGGCGGGACTCTTTTCGTCGCTGTACTTACGGTTGTCGCACGTGAGGATGCGGTACCACGCGCCATACTTGTGATCGACGAAATGCGCCCAGCTATAGCGCCAGATCTCGTCGTACCAGTCCCAGAAACGCTCGTTGCCGGTGCGCTTGGCGAGCAGCGCCGCGGTCGCGAACGTCTCCGCCTGAACCCAGAAATACTTGTCGTGATCGCACACGGTGCCGTCCGGGCCGAAGCCGTAATAGAGGCCACCGTGGTCTTCGTCCCAGGCGTGGGTCATCGCGGCGTCGAATAGCTCAATCGCGCGCGGCAGCAGCCACGGCAACGGACGATAGCGCTCGAGAATCAGCAGCAGCTTGGCCCACTCGGTCTGGTGCCCAGGCTGGAAGCCCCACGGACGGAAGATGTTCGAGCTGTCTTCCTCGTTGTAATGCCAGTCGACCGACCAGTCCGCGTGAAAGTGCTCCCACACGAGTCCTTGCGACAGCTTCGCCTGGCGCAGCGTGATGTTCGACGCCACCCGTTCCGCACGATCGAGATAGACCAGGTGCCCGGTTGCCTCGTGGGCGGTCAGCAGCGCCTCGGTGGTGTGCATGTTCGCGTTCTGGCCGCGGTACGAACTGACGCGCCAGTCGGGTGTCGCCTCGTCAGCATAGAGGCCGGCGGCGGCGTCCCAGAAGCGGTGTTCCATCAACTCGAAGGTCGCGCCGATCATCGGCCTGGCTTCCTCGATGCCGGCCATCGCCGCATGCGAATACGCGAGCAGCACGAATGCGAGGCCGTAGCAGTGGCGCGTTGCGTCGAGCGTGTGTTTCTTGCCGTCGCGCCATTCGAGCTCCCAGTCGTAGCCTTCGTGTTCGGCGTCCCAATGCGCTTCGCGCAGGAAGCGCAAACCGTGGCGCGCGTACTCGAGATGCTGTGGGTCGCCGAACTGACGATACGCCATCGCGTAGTTGTAGATGTAGCGGCACGTGCTCACCAGATGCCGCGTGGTTTTGTCGTAGACGGAGCCGTCGTCGCGGAAGAAATGGAAGAAGCCGCCGCTCGGATCGAGCACGTTCGGCGCGTAAAAGTGCAGCGTGTCCTGCACATGAGCGAGCAGAAAATCGCGGCTGCGAAAGCTGTCGACGGGCGGCGCCGCGGCGGCGCCGTTGGCGGGGTGAAGCGGATCGGATTGCGTCATGGCGTTTTTACCAAAGTACTGGCACGGGCAATGAGATGGACGGGCAAGCGGACTTCGAGTTCAGCGGGTGTGTCTTCAAGCAGCAACTCGACGCCGCGCCGGCCGAGCGCTTCCTTGTCGACCGAAATGGTCGACAAGGGCGGCGTGGCATGCGCGGCGGCGGGAATGTCGTCGAAGCCGATGATGGCAATATCCTCGGGCACGCGGATGCCGCGCGCGAGGCACGCACGCAGCGCGGCGAGCGCGGCGGCGTCGTTGTAGGCGAATACGGCGTCGGGCCGCGGGCCGGGTGCGTCGAGCAACTGGTGCATCGCGCGTGCAGCGCCGGTGTCGGGATCGAGGCCTGCGTCGATCGTGAGTTCCAGCGATGGGTCGAACAACAAGCCCGCTTCGAAAAACGCGCGCCTGTAACCGAGCGCGCGCTGGGCGATGCTGAAGTGCGCGAGCGAGCCGCCGATGAACGCGACGCGCTTGCGTTGCTGTTCGAACAGATGCCGCATGGCGAGCGTGGCGCCCGCGGCGTTGTCGAGGTTCACCGAGCGCAGGCCGGGCGCCCACAGGTCGATCAACACGAGCGGGCGTTGCATCGCCACCAGTGTGGTCAGCGTTTCGGGCTCCACGAAACCGGCGATCGCTACCGCGTCCGGCGCATGCAGACGCATCTGCTGGATCACGTCTTCGGTCGGACCGGCGGTCAGCACGGAAGGCACGATGCCGCGTTCGCGGCACGCGTCTTCCACGCCATGCAGCACGTGCGAAAAGAACGGGCTGACGGCGAAATTGTTGTGCTGACGGTGCAACAGAAAGGTGAGACGGCGGATGCGCGGCCGCAACTGGGCGGCGTCATAGCCGAGCTGCCGCGCCGCTTCGACCACGCGTTCGCGGGTGGCCTCGGAAAGGCCGGGCTGATTCTTCAATGCGCGTGAGACGGTGCCGATCGACACGCTGGCCGCGCGGGCGACGTCGCGGATGGTTGTGGCCATCGAATGAAGCGGCCGCAAGCGGGGCGGCCGCACGGTGTTTGGGTTCGGCCGATTGTATAGTAAAACGTGGCTAAAACAGCCTCGTGAACGTGTGATCCGTACCCGGAAATACCCGTAGACAGTGCTGCTGGCCTGATTTATGTTGTTTAGTAAAAACTGCTAAACAAGGCGTGGGCGTTGCCCTCGGCGCGCCAGCGCACTCAGTCGACGGCCATCGCCGCCATGTCGGCCTGTCCGCGTAACAGCACCACGCTCTCATCCGCGTCGATCAGCACGAAGCCGCTCGTCTCGTGCTTCGCGCGCCGCTTCGCCAGCGCCGCGACGGACGCGATTTCCTCGCTGCTGTAAAACGACGGCCCGCCGTCCGACTCGACGCGCACGCAGCCGATGGCCATCGTCACGAAGCTGAAGAAGGTCGGATTGCCGCGCCGGTCTTCACCGTGGATGCCGCCGGCCAGCCGGTCGGTGGGCGCGTAGAAGCGCTGCGCGCCTTCGTTGAACAGGTGAATCGCGCGCAGTACGCGCTCCTGCCAGTCCTCGCTCTGGAACAGGATCAGAAAGTCGTCGCCGCCGACGTGACCCAGGAAATCGCGGGTCGGGTCGCAGACGTCGGCGAGTACGGCGGCAGCGAATTTCAACACCTCGTCACCTTGCCAGTAGCCGTACTGATCGTTGAAGGGCTTGAAGTGGTTCAGGTCGACGTAGCACGCGTAGAAGCCCGCGTCGTTGCCCAACAGGCGGGCGATGTGCGAGCTGATCGGGATGTTGCCCGGTAAGAAGGTCAGTGGGTTCGCATAGCGCGCGGCTTCGATGCGCACCTCGGTCACCGCGCGCACCAGCTTCTCGCCGGTGCCGAGACCGGCGTATTTGCCGTGGTTGTCGGTGATGACGAAGCCGTCGGCGAGATAACGCTGGTCGTCGCTTGCAAGAAGTTTGGCCATCTGTTCGACGGTCATCGATTGCTCGATGATCACCGGCGACGCGTTCGCAAACTGAAGGCATGGCCGCTTGCCGAACAGCTCGCGGTGGTAAGGCAGCGCGTAGCGGTCCATAAAGCTGCGGCGGTTGATGAGCGCAACCGGCTCGTCATGTTCGACCACCGCTACCGCATGCAGATCGGGCAGGCGGTTGAACAGTTCGAGCACGTCGTTGTTGGTCGCGTGGCGCGGCAGCGCGGGCGCATGCACCATCATCTTCGCCGATGCCATGCCGCCCGACGGCGACGCGCTGCTCGCTGTGCGCGTGGTCTCCGGGAATACGGCGATGTGACCGGCGCGCAGTGCGTCGCGGGCGTCGTCGGTGACGTTACTGGCCGGCTGGGCATGCGGCCGGCCGAAGAAAAAACCCTGCCCGCAGCCGATCCCCATGTCGCGCACCACGATCAGATCCGCTTCGTCCTCGATGCCTTCGGCCACCAGCCGCGCGCCGCTTGCGTTGGCGAAGTGCTGCATCGCGCGCACGGCTTCGAATTTGAGTGAATCGCTGGAGATGCCGTGGATGAAGAAGCGGTCGATCTTCACGACGTCCGGTTGCAGGCGCACCCAAAGATTCATGCTGGCGTTCGCGGTGCCGTAATCGTCGAGCGCGAACTGCGCGCCGGCCGTGCGCAACGTCGAAATCACCGGCAGGAAGCTGGCGACATCCAGAATCGTGCTTTGCTCGGTCAACTCGATCACGATCCGTTGCGGATCGACACCGCGACGACGCAGCAGCGCGAGCGTGTCGTCGTGCGCGTCGGCCAACTGACGGATTGCTCCCGCGCTGAAATTGAGAAACAGCTTGCCGTCGAAATCGAGCTTCGCGAACGCGTCGATGCAGGTGCGTGCGGCGGCCTGCTCGAGTTCAAGCGCGCAGCCCTCGGCGAGCGCCTGCGAAAACAGGGCGAACGGCGTTTCGAGCGGTGTGCCGGCCGGGCCGCGGATCAGACCTTCGTAGCCGAGGATCGCGCCGTCGTCGAAATCGATGATCGGCTGGAATACGGCGGACAAGTCACGCCGGGCGATCAACTCCTCGATACGCGGCGTAGCGGATCGGGAGGGCGAACGAGGTTGCATGGCAGTTAGGCGTAGCGATCGACCTTCGTCTTATCGACCCATTCAGCCTGGAGTTAAGTGAAGTTTTAGTGACGCGTTGCACCGAGGTGGTGCGTCGCGGCCTTGGGCCAGCTGGCGACGGTTGTGCCACGACCAGGACTTTGCCTATGCCATCCGGCTGAGGCGACAGCGGCGGCGTTTGAGCGTGAAATAACAAAAAAGCCGCACGAGGCGGCTTTCTTCAAATGACGCTCAGGGAGGGCGCTTATGAATGTCCTGTTTGCATTGCGCGCGTATTCAACGTCGCGCGACAGCGGCGGCGGGCCGCTCGCGCGGAGCCGCGCGGGTTTCGCCGCTGGTGTCGCGAGCCCCCCAGCGCTGCGCGAGCGCGGCGCACACCATGAGCTGGATCTGGTGGAACAGCATCAGCGGCAAGACCACGGCGCCCACCGCATGCGAGGCGAAAATCACTTTGGCCATCGGCACGCCGGCGGCGAGGCTTTTCTTCGAGCCGCAGAAAATGATTGTGATCTGGTCGGCGCGGTTGAAGCCGAGCCGCTTGCTGACCACGATCGTCACGGCCAGCGCGAGTGCGAGCAGTACCACGCTGATCAACAGCAGGCCGCCAAGTGCGGACAGCGGGATCTGGTGCCACAGGCCTTCGTCGACGGCTTCGCTGAACGCGCCGTACACCACCAGCAGGATCGAGCCCTGGTCGACGAACTTCAGCACGCCGCGATTACGCTCGATCCATTTGCCGATCAGCGGGCGCAGCAACTGCCCGGCCACGAACGGCACCAGCAGTTGCAAAACGATGTTGCCCACCGTATGCCACGGCGAGGTGCCGCCGCTCGCAGCCTGATTGGTGACGACGAGGCTGACGAGGGCGGGGGTGATGAAGATGCCCAAGAGGCTCGAGGCCGACGCGCTGCATACGGCCGCCGGCACGTTGCCTTTGGCAATGGACGTGAACGCGATCGACGATTGAACCGTCGACGGCAGCGTGCAGAGGAAGAGGACCCCCGCGTAGAGCGCCGGCGTGACAAGTGGCGAAAGGAGCGGTTTAAGCGCGAGGCCGAGCAGCGGAAACAGCGCGAACGTGCTGAGCAGCACTACCAGATGCAAACGCCAGTGCGTCGCGCCCGCAACGATCGCTTCGCGTGAGAGCTTGGCGCCGTGCAGGAAAAACAGCAGGCCGACCGCAACGTTCGTCACCCAGTTGAACCCGACGGCGGCCTGCCCGTGAACCGGCAGGAGGCTGGCAAGGATCACGGTGCCCACGAGGCACAAGGTGAAATTGTCGGGAAGCAGTTTCGGGCGAGCCATGGCGGAATCTCGATTCGGTGATGCGGAAAGCAGGGCGCGCGAATCTGCCCGCCTCAGGCTATGGGAAACGGCTATTGTTGTTGAAAACCGATTGAATATGCAAATTCATTTACCGAATCGATTAATGAGCGTCGCGCATCAGATCGTTGCCTCGGCGGTCTCACGCCCGGGCCGGCGGGCAGTTCCAGTATTGGTGACCGTATCTGTTTGGTCCACTGCCGTTTTGACAATCCGGCAAAAAACCGGCTTGGATTCGTCATACTCAGGGACCCTCAGCGGATCTTGCAAAGGCCGCTCGAGCAAGCTGTTTCAAGGCTTTCGCGCAAGGACACTGTCGCGGAAAAACGTCGCAGTAACAAGGTGTTACAACAGCGGTCGAGGCCTAACACTTTTTGGCTCGACACCCTTTGCCGGCACCCATAAATTACGCTCAAAGGCCATCGGGATGCCCCGCGCCGCGACAGATACGCAGCGCTCGTGCCGGTCCCAGAACAAGTCCATCGCAGCTCGAACGGTGGGCTTCAGGCAGGTCTTCGGGCATGTGAGTCACTTGGTGGACGGGTTGTCGAGAACGAAGCACTGGGCGTTGGGCGCGGTTATCACTGCGCTGTGCTCGTTCGCCTATGCAAAAGTGCCTGGCGTACCGCACGGCGGCGGTGGTGGTGGTTATTCGCATGCCGCCACGGGTCACGCAATGCGCGGTGATGCGCGCAACAGTGGCTATTACTATGGCGCCGCCAATGCGAGACCGGCTCGCAACAACATGGCCGAGAGCAACGCGCACTCGCCGCGTGGCGGTTCGAACTTCGCCCCCGGCAACTACGCCAACGGCTTTGGCGGCTACAACCCCGGCATGCATCGTGTCACCGGGCCGGCCGGATATCCTAACGACAGCCGCGGCGGCATGCAGTACGCCGGCGCTATCACGCCTGTCAGCGCCGAATCGCGCGCGGTGCCGCGTCCGCCGCCCAACGCGCCGGTTCGCGCCGGTTCGATTCGCGCCGATGTCGCCCGCTACAACGAAGAGCGCGGCGCCCCGCGTGCAGTGCAGCGCCAAGGGGACGACCCGCGTCAGCAGGAAGGTTCGCCGTACCGTAACTAACTGCAGCATGGGAGTCTTGCTCCCGCGCAATGCGGTCTAACGCCGCTCCTCGTCGTACCTCTCGTCTCACCGATTTTCCCTCCCATGCTTCGCCGAATCCGCTTTTCCGGCTTTCAAACCGGTTGCTGTGGTATTGCGCGTCGCTGCCGTCCAAAAAGCCCCTGTCAATGTGACGTTTCGACACCACACTTTTTTGAAAACATTCGGCAGCAAACCGTCTCCCGTCGTCAAATTTGATCGTTTTCGCCACGGCGCGTCATCCGCATGTCATTTGAACCGTTATCACCCAGTCGGGCGCAATGTCAGTAACGCTTTGCGCGGAACCGCAAAGTCCGCGGCGATGCAGTGACGACGTACACGGCCGCCGCTTTATCAGGCCGATAAGTGGCAAAACTAATCAGATCGCTATACCCGCAATAACCCACGATATTTTTGTCCATAAAAATGGTCCGCAAAGATGGTCCCGCCCAGATTGGCTCGATGATCGAACGGACAACAACAATCATTCGCGCGAGCTTCCCCTTTCGCACAGCTACACCTTTTTCGACAAAGACAGGAGAATCCATGAAAACAAGCATCAGCAGTGCGCTGAAGACCACCCTCAAGGCAACCGCGTGTGCCGCCCTGCTGGCCAGTGCATCGTCTGCTTTTGCGCAATCGAGCGTGCAACTCTACGGTCAGGTCGACGAATGGGTCGGCGCGCAGAAATTCCCGGGCGGCAAGACGGCGGTCCAGGTGTCCGGTGGCGGCATGTCGACGTCGTACTGGGGCTTGAAGGGGGCTGAGGATCTGGGCAACGGCTACAAGGCGATCTTCACGTTAGAAGGCTTCTTCCGTGCGCAGAACGGCCAGTTCGGCCGCTTCCAGGGCGACACGATGTTCTCGCGTAACGCGTACGTCGGTATCGAATCGCCGTACGGCACGGTGACGGCAGGCCGTCTGACCACGCCGCTGTTCGTGTCGACGATTCTGTTCAACCCGTTCATCGACTCGTACGTGTTCTCGCCGATGGTGACCCACGTGTACCTCGGGCTGGGCACGTTCCCGACGTACTCGACGGATCAGGGCGTGACAGGTGATTCGGGCTGGAACAACGCGGTGTCGTACTCGTCGCCGAACTTCAACGGCCTGTCCGCGACGGCGATGTACGCGCTCGGCAACACGGCCGGTCAGAACAGCGCGAAGAAGTGGAGCGGCCAGGTGCTGTACTTCCACGGCCCGTTCGCGGCGACCGCGGTGTACCAGTACGTGAACTTCAACAATGTGCCGGTCGACCTCGGCAGCTTCAATACGTCGGGTGTTCCGGGCCTGAAGAGCCAGAGCGTGGCGCAAGCCGGCGTCTCGTACGACATGAAGTTCGTGAAGTTCTTTGGGCAGTACATGTACACGTATAACCAGCAAACCATCTCGAGCTGGCACGTGAATACGGCGCAGGGCGGCGTGTCCGTGCCGGCCGGCCCGGGCACGGTGATGGCGTCGTACGCCTATTCGCGCGACGGCGGCGGCTTCGACCAGACCCGCCAGACGGCTGCAGTCGGCTACGACTATCCGCTGTCAAAGCGCACGGATATCTACGCGGCTTATATGTACGACAAGATTACCAGCCAGTCGAGCGGCAACACGTACGGCGTCGGCCTGCGCGCGAAGTTCTAAGCCTCTGGGGGTAAAGCATGCGGCGCCTGCGAGCAGGTACCGCGCGATGCCAACCCTGCCGAACCAGGCAGTACCAGTAAAGCCCACCTTCTCCGGAAGGTGGGCTTTACTGCTTATGGCGTCCGTTTTTTGCGCCCGCGTCCATCCGATTTGCCGCCCAGTCTTTGATAAACCCGGCAAAATGGCGCCGATTGATTCCTGAGGCGAGCGATTGAGATGGATACCCTTGTCAGCATGAAAGTGTTTCGCCATGTGGTCGAAGTCGGCAGCTTTGTCGGCGCGGCCGAGCGGATGGAGATGTCGGCAGCAATGGCGAGCAAGCATGTGATGCACCTCGAGCAGCAGCTCGGCGCGCGTTTGCTGAACCGCACGACGCGCCGTGTCGCGCCGACCGAGGCGGGTCGCGAATACTACGAGCGCTTGAACCAGGTGCTCAGCGAACTCGAAGAAGCCGAGCAGGTGGTGGGCGCGGCGAGCGTCGTGCCACAAGGACGCTTGCGGGTGTCGTCGCTGTCGGCCTTCGGCTTGAGCCATGTGATGGCCGCGGTGGCCGACTACGCCGCGCAGTATCCGCAGGTCACCGTGGACATAACCCTGTCCGACCGCGTGGTCGAACTGATCGACGAAGGCTTCGACGTCGCGATCCGGGCTTCACCGAGCGGGCTGAAGTCGTCTTCGCTGATCGCGCGTCAGATTGCGACCGCCCATCTGGTGCTGTGCGCATCGCCGGCCTATCTGCGCCGGCACGGCACGCCGAAGACCGTCGCCGATCTGGCGCGTCACAACTATCTGCAATACGCGGGCGTGGCTCCCCTGGAAATCGCGACCGCGACCGGCAACGGCACGCCGCGCGTGCGCCTCACCGGCAACCTGATCGTCAACCACCTGGAGGCGCAGCGCGTGATCGTGCTGCAAGGCGCGGGTATCGCGATGCTCGGCACCGAGGTGATCGGCGACGATCTGGCCACGGGGCGTCTGGTGCCGCTGCTGGTGGACGACGTGCCGCCGCGCGAGTTGCCGATCCATGTCGTGTACGCGAGCCGCAGGCATCTGTCGGCCAAGGTGCGTTCGTTTGTCGACTTCCTCGCCGAGCGGTTCGCGAACGAATCGCTGTGGCCTTCGCTCGAGCAGATCAAAGCGCTGGCGGTGCGGTAGGCGGCCCGGTCGAGGCGCTCCTACCCGTTTAGCTATACTGGTTGCCAGCACCCATACGCGTAACGATCTGGGGGAGACATGACCGATCTGTCCACGCCGCAGCGCGCCGGTGGCCACAAGCTGCCCGCGGGCCGGCGCCTGCGTTTCGTCACCGCCGCTGCGCTGTTCGATGGCCACGATGCGTCGATCAACATCATGCGGCGCATCCTGCAAGCGAGCGGCGTCGAGGTGATTCACCTTGGCCACAACCGCTCCGTCGATGAAGTGGCCACCGCCGCGCTGCACGAAGACGCCGACGGCGTCGCCGTGTCCAGCTATCAGGGCGGCCATAACGAATACTTCCGCTATCTCGTCGACCTGTTGCGCGCGCGCGGCGGCGAGCGCATCAAGGTATTCGGCGGCGGTGGGGGCGTGATCGTTCCTGACGAGATTGCCGAGCTCGAGCGTTATGGTGTCGAGAAGATCTACTCGCCGCATGACGGCCAGCGGCTCGGCCTGCAAGGCATGATCGACGACATGATTGCGCGCTGCGCTGAGGTGGCGCGCGCTGCGGCCGCCGTACGGGAGAGTCCGGTTGGCGAGTGGGTGGCCGATTTGTCGGCGAGTGGGCTGCCGCGTTTCGAGCCGCGCGCAGCGTCGCACGTCGAGACACGGACTGATGATCACGCCAACGCGCGCGATCTTTCCGGCAAGGCGCGGCAGGCGGGTGGAGCGCTCCACGGCAGCCAGATCGGTGGCATGGTCAGTCCCGACGGCACCATCGGCATCGCCAGCACCTCCGAACAACCAGACCCTGCAGACTTCACCTTCCGCCGCCTTGCGCAACTGGTCAGCGCGTACGAAGCGGGCCGCGTCAAATCAGCCGAGCAGGAAATACTATCGGTCCTCGCCGAGGCGGTCGCGGTCCCCGTCCTGGGCATTACCGGCACCGGCGGCGCCGGCAAATCCTCGCTCACCGACGAACTGATTCGCCGTTTTCGACTCGACTATGGCGACGCACTCACCATTGCCGTGCTGGCCATTGATCCGTCGCGTCGAAAATCCGGCGGCGCGCTGCTCGGCGACCGCATCCGCATGAACGCGATCGGTGATTGGGGCGGCGGCGCGCGCGTCTATATGCGTTCGATGGCGACGCGTGACGCATCGAGCGAAATCACGAGTTCATTGGAAGACGTGCTCAAGCTGTGCAAGGCCGCGGGCTTCGATCTGATCATCGTCGAAACGTCCGGGATCGGGCAGGGCAATGCGGCGATCGTGCCGTTCGTCGACGAATCCCTGTATGTGATGACGCCGGAATTCGGTGCGGCGAGTCAACTGGAAAAGATCGACATGCTCGACTTCGCCAGCTTCGTCGCGATCAACAAGTTCGACCGTAAAGGTGCGCCGGATGCGTTGCGCGATGTCGCGAAGCAGGTGCAGCGCAACCGTGGCGACTTCGCGAAGGCGCCCGACGCGATGCCGGTGTTCGGCACGATCGCCTCGCGCTTTAACGACGACGGCGTGACCGCGCTGTATCAGCACGTGGCCGAGGCGCTGCGCACGCACGGTCTGCGCTCGGGCGGCGGCCGCCTGCCGGTGCTCGACAACCTGCGCTTTTCGAGCGGCCGCAACGCCATCGTGCCGCCGGCACGCGTGCGCTATCTGGCGGATGTCGCGCAGACCGTTCACGCGTATCGCGAGCGTGCCGACGCGCAAGCACGGGTGGCGCGTGAGCGCTGGCAACTTACAGAAGCGCGCCGCATGCTCGCCGAAGCTGATGCAGGCACAGGCACAGGCACAGGCACAGGCACAGGCACAGGCACAGGCACAGGC